>DATHUZ010000796.1:0-9243 GCA_035461725.1 Anaerolineae bacterium | reverse complement strand
AAGGGCAGAAGCGGCTGCGCGACGAGGTGCGGGCGTTCGTAAAGGGGGTGCCGAGGCAGCTCATCCTGGACATGGACGCCGACAGGGTGCGTTACCCACGCGAGTACGTGCAGGCGTTGGGCGAGGCGAACCTGCTCGGGCTGCGCTTTCCAAAGGAATATGGAGGGCGCGGGCTCGGGTGGGCGGACGAGATCGTAGCCTTGGAAGAGGTGGGTGTGCTCGGCACGTCGCTGGCGTGCCTCTACTCGCTGCCAAGTATCGTAGGCGAGGCGATCCACTTTTTTGGCACACCGGAGCAAAAGGAGCGCTGGCTGCGACCCATTATCGAGGGCAGGCTGACCGTGGCCGAGGCGCTGACCGAGCCGCGGGGCGGATCCGACTTTTTCGGGACGACGACGACGGCAAGGCGCGACGGGGATTACTATGTGCTGGAAGGACAGAAGCGATTCGTGGTAGGCGCGGAAGGGGCCGACGTGATCCTTGTGTACGCGCGCACGAACCCGGACGCCAAACCGCACCAGGGGCTGAGCCTTTTCCTGGTGGAGCGCGGGCCGGGAGTGGACGTGGAGCACGTGTACGGGCTGATGGGCACACGCGGCGGCGGCACGGGGCGGCTGCGCTTCCGCGACGCGTGCGTGCCGGCAGAGAACCTGATCGGGCCGGAGAATGGCGCGGCGGCGATCTTTTACCAGATGATGATCCCGGAGCGGATGACGAGCGCGGCGGGTGCGTTGGGCATGGGACGCGCCGCCCTGGAGGTGGCAGCCCGCTACTCGGATCGACGGAAAGCGTTCGGCCAAACGATCCGCAACTTTGAGGCGGTGAGTTTCAAGGTAGCCGACAGCATCACCCAGCTCGACGCGGCGCGGATGTTGGTGTATGGCACGGCGCGGGCGGTGGATGCCGGTGACGATCCACGTCGCTGCAGGCGGTTGGTGAGCGAGGCCAAGAAATTTGCCACCGACACCGCCTGGCAGGTGGTGAACCACGCCATGCAGATCATGGGGGGGATCGGCTACACCGACGTCTATCCCATCGAGCGGCTGTTGCGTGATACGCGGTTAATCATGATCTGGACGGGGACGAACGAGGTCATGTCGCTGATTATCGAGCACGAGTACTATCGGGAGCTGCTGGGCCAGCGGAGTGCCGTGCGCGACGTGGAGCTGGACGCGGCGGACGCGGATCGAGCAGAGGAAAAGATATACGAGTAGGCCGCTGCCTCACGAGAGGGACACGACTTGGCCTGGCGGCGATTTTCGAGTATAATGGGGTCGGTTGTCGAGCCAGGTCTTGTCTGTGGAGGTGCCAGGAGGGACAATGGAAGGTCTCGATCCGCGGGTGTTGGAGCTAAGCCTATATCTCGTGATCGGCCTGATCATTTTGACCCTGGCCGGCCTCGTGCTCTATGTTGTCCTGGCCAACAAGCGTGAGCGCGCCAAGCTCACAGAGGCGTACGAGGTGGAGCGGCTGGCGCCGCGCCCGACCCTGCAATTGACGGGCCAAATCCTGTTGCTGGTGCGCGAGCAGCCCGGCGGCCCGCTCCTGGTGGAGGTGGCAGGCCACCGCTACCGGCGCATGACCGAGATCCAGGACCCCCAGATGAGGCGCCAGATCGTGCAAGCAGTCACCGAGCTCATTCATTTTACGGGCGCGTTGGGCAAGCAGGAATCGAGCAAGCCGGCACCTCTGGACAAGACGTACCGCTGGCGCGAAGATCTGCGAGAGGAAACCCGTGCGGAGCTGCGCCGCGGGCCTGGGGAGCCGGCGGCAGCACCGTCGTCGCCACGCGAGGACGTCGAAAAACAGTTCTTGAGTATGCTCAGCCAGATGGACTCTTCCAGTCCTCCTGAAAAGGCAACCCTCGCGAGCTCTATTCAGCGCAGGATGTCGCCCAGGGCGGTGGATAGCGAGACGTCACGCACGTTTGTGGACGAGATCGAGGCCATCGTGCAGCGCAAGATCCAGTTGATCCCGGCCCTGGTACATCGTGACGTGCACGTGCGCCAGGGCGCGGCAGGGTTGGTGCGTTTTGTGTTCGAGGGCAGAGAATACGAGAACCTCGACGACATCCCGAACATGACCGTGCGCGAGGTGATCAAAGAGGCGATTCGCGAGTGGGACGAGACGACGTGATCGACCGCACGGTCGATCAATCGTCGAGTGGCACCTCTTTGAGCTGAAACCGATCGGACCGCTCGGTTGGGTGCAGATAGCCGGCGGCGATCCCCGGGTGGTGCTCGAAAAAGAGAAGAACCTGGTTGTCGACGGCCCAGCGCGCGACGTTTCGTTTCGTCTCGATGCTGATCATCGGCTCGAGATCGTAGGCCGGCACCCACGCCAGACGCTCCAGGTGCACGGGCCACGAGGCGAGATCCCCCAGGAACATGGCGGTGTGCCCAGCACTCTCTATGATCACGCACTGGTGAGCGCGCGTGTGCCCCGGGGTCACGACCACGCGCACCTCGGGCGTCAGTCGCGTGTCACCGGTCAACACGCGTAGCTGGCCGCTGCGCTGCAGCGGCTCCCAATTCTCCGCAAGGTAGGTGGCGCGCGTGCGCTCGTTGGGGAACGAAGCGTCGGCGAGCTCGAGGCGCTGGACGCAGTAGGTGGCCCACGGAAAGGTGGCGACGATCTCGCCGCTCTCATCCTGAAGGGTGTTCCCGCCACAGTGATCGTCGTGCAGGTGGGTGTTGATCACCACGTCGATGTCGAGCGGGCCGACGCCAAGTGCCTCCAGGCTGCCGAGCAGGCGGTGCTCACCCTGCAGGTTGATAAATCCCCGCTGCTTGTCAGACAGCTTGTCGCCATGGCCGGTGTCGACCAGGATGCGCTGCTGCTCGGTCTCAATCAACAGGCTCCGGCTCTCGAACATGATGCGGTTCAGCTCGTCGGCGGTGGCGACGCCGGACCAGAGCGCTTTGGGGACAAGGCCAAAGAGGCCGCCGCCATCCTCCCAGTAGGTTCCGTCCGAGACGACGTGCAGGCTTACGTTCCCAAAACGCATAGTACCACTCCTCGGCGGGTTCAGAGCCTTGCGCTCTGTGCCCACTGCTGTTACACAGAGACTCACACAGATCGACAGAGATACACATAGACTCTCCTGCTCATCTCTGTGTATCTCCGTTCGCCTCTGTGCATCTCTGTGTTACTAAACTTTAGGAGCCACGAACAAAGGCCACGCCGCAGTCGAGCGCGCGCTTGTTCGGCTCGACGATCTTTTGGCGATGCGCGGGAATGTGCTCGTGCATGCTGCGCTTGATGCTGTCCAGGGGCACGATCTCGCGCGTACCGAGCATGGCGCCGAGCAGGACAATATTCGCCATCTTGATGTTGCCCAGCTCGGCGGCAAGGTCGTTCGCGGGGATGTACACCGTCTCGATATCGTCGCGCTCGGATCGAGCGCGCACCAGGGTCGAGTTGGCGACGAGCAGACCGCCAGGCTGGACGCGCGGCTCGTACTTTTCCATCGATGCCGGATTCATGACGATCGCCATCGTCGGGTGGCTGATGATGGGCGAGCCGATGGGCTCTTCGGACAGGATGATAATGCAGTGCGCCGTGCCGCCCCGCATCTCGGGGCCGTAGGAGGGGATCCACGTGACTTGCCAACCTTCGTCCATGCCCGTGTAGGCCAACAACTGCCCGGCAAAGAGGGCGCCCTGCCCCCCAAACCCGGAGATGAGGACTTGATCGTCCATGACTCACAACTCCTTTACGGCGTCGATGACTTTATAGTCGCCGAGTGGATAGTACTCGAGCATTCGCTTTTCGACGAACTCGAGGGACTCTTTGGGCGTCATACCCCAGTTGGTGGGGCAGTTCGATATGACCTCGACGAGCGAGTAGCCAAGGCCGGCAAGCTGGACCTGGAACGCGGTTTTGAGCGCCTTGCGCAGCCTGCGTACTTCGGCCGGTTTGTGAGCGGTGCGGCGCACGACGTAGGCCGGCCCGTCGAGTGCCGACACGAGCTCACATACCCGAATGGGGTAGCCCTGCTTGGTAACGTCGCGACCAAAGGGCGACGACGTGGTGACCATGCCCGGCAGTGTGGTGGGCGCCATCTGCCCGGCGGTCATGCCATAGACGGCGTTGTTGATAAAGACCGTCGTGATCTTTTCACCGCGCGCGGCAGCGTGGATCAACTCGTTCGTGCCGATCGACGCCAGGTCGCCGTCGCCCTGGTAGGTAAAGACCACGAGATCGGGGCGGACCCGCTTCATGCCGGTGGCCATGGCCGGCGCGCGGCCGTGGGCAGCCTCTGCAAAGTCAAAGGTAAAATAGTTGTAGGCCAATACCGAGCAGCCAACCGGCGCAATGCCTACCGTGTGCTCGCGAATGCCCAGCTCGTCAATCACTTCTGCGATCAACCGGTGCACAATGCCATGAATGCACCCGGGACAGTAGTGCGTCACCACCGGTGCCAGCGCTTCGGGCCGGCTGAATACCAACTCTTCGGTCATTCCAGGGCTCCTTCCTTATTGGCCAGCGATCTTTTGGATCTCGGTCAGGACTTGATCGGGCAGGGGCACGACGCCGCCCATCTTGCCAAAGAAGGAGATGGGCAGTGCGTCGCGCGTGGCGAGCCGGACGTCTTCGATCATCTGCCCGGCACTCAGCTCGACGTCAAGGATGTGCTTGGCCGTGCCAGCAACCTCACGCAGCCGATCGTACGGGAAAGGGAACATGCTGATCGGGCGGAAGAGGCCTGCCGCAATCCCTTCGGCGCGTGCCTGCTTCACGGCGGTCTGGACGATGCGCCCGGCGGTGCCGTAGGCGACGACCACGATCTCGGCACCGTCGAGCATGTACTCGTCGTAGCGCACCTCGTTGGCGACGATACGGGTGATGATCTCCTGCAGCCTGAAATTTTCACGCTCCAGGTTTTCTGCCCCGAGAAAGAGCGAGGTGATAATGTTCTTCTCGCGCCCCTTGGCGCCGGTCAGCGCCCATGGGCGCTCGGGCCGCTCGGGCTCTTTTAGCTCCGGAAATTCCACCGGCTCCATGATCTGCCCGATCATGCCGTCGGCGATCACGGTCACCGGTTGGCGGTACTTGTCTGCCAGGTCGAACGCCTCGACAATCAGATCGATCGTCTCTTGCACCGTCGCCGGGGCAAGCACGATCAGATGATAGTCGCCGTGCCCTCCCCCTTTGGTCATCTGAAAATAGTCACCCTGGGCGGGCTGAATGTTGCCCAGGCCCGGGCCACCGCGCATGATGTTGACCACGACACACGGGACGAACGACATGGCGATATACGAGATGCCTTCCTGCATGAGGCTATAGCCCGGGCTTGACGTGGTGGTCATGACGCGTGCCCCGGTGCAGGCGGCGCCGTACACCATGTTGATCGCCGCCAGCTCGCTCTCGGCCTGCACAAAGGCACGGCCCAGCTCGGGCATCCGGCGCGACATATACTCCAGCACTTCGGTCTGTGGGGTAATGGGATAGCCAAAGTACGCTTCGCATCCTGCCCGGATGGCGGCTTCGGCAATCGCCTCGTTGCCTTTCATCAGCACTTTCATCATTCGATCCTTTCGCAATAAAACCCGAGTCGGGTGCGCCGAGTTGCCTCGGGCCTGGTGTAGGTCGGTTTCACGCCGCCGGGAACAACCGCCCCGGTGCGCCCGTGCTACTCCCGCTTTTTCCGCACGGTGCGATATACCTCGATCACGACGTCCGGGCACATCTGGGCACACAGGGCGCAGCCGGTGCACTTGCCTTCTGGATCGATGAACTCGGAAGGCCTATAGCCCTTGACGTTAAAGTGATCGGCCATGTGTACCAGGTCTTGAGGACACACCAGGGTGCACAGCTCGCACCCCTTGCACCGATCTTGTTCGATAACGATATGACTCATCGATTCAACCTCCTCGGTTGCTAGATTCCGCCCACGCCATCTGGTTCATGGCCGCTGCTCGAGCCGGCGCGGGCATCCTACCTACTGTACCACCGGGTGCCTACTTGGTCAAGTACACCCCCAGCGCCAGCGACAGCATCTTTTGTTCGGGCGGGTCAGAGCGCGACGGCATGACGATCGGGCACTTGGCGCCGACGACCACGGCGGCCATGTGGCCGCGGGCAAAGTAAGAGATGGCTTTGGCGAGAATGTTACCCGACTCGACGTCCGGGGTGATCAGAATGTCGGCGTGACCTGCCACCTCGCTCTTGATTCCCTTCATCTCGGCGGCTTTGGCCGAAATGGCGTTGTCCATCGCCAGTGGACCGTCGACGAGCCCGCCGCGGATCTGGCCGCGCTCGGCCATTTTCGACAGGTTGGCAGCATCCATGTTGGCGGGCATCTCGGGGTTGACCATCTCGGTCGCTGCCAGGATGGCGACCTTGGGGCGCTCGATGCCCAGCTCGATGGCGGTGTCGATCGCGTTTTGCACGATTGCGACTTTTTGAGTCAGGTTCGGTGAGACGATGATGGCCACGTCGCTGACCAGGATCAGCCGGTCAAAGTCGGGAATCTCGAACACACTCACGTCGGTGATCAGCTTGCCGATGCGCAGTCCCTTGTCCGCGTCGAGCGCCGCCCTCATCAGCTCGACAGGGAGCGCCCGGCCATTCATCACCAGGTCCGCCTCGTCGGCGTGGATCATCGATACCGCCTTGTAGGCCGCCTGTACCATGTCCGATTCATTGACGATCGGCATGCCGTCGAGATCGATCCCCTCTTCGGCCGCGACCTGGGCCAGCCTCCTCGGGTCGTCGATGAGAATGCATTCCGCCAGGCCAAGGTTGCGTGTCATGCGGGCGGCGTGGAGCGTTTCACGCTGACCCGCCCCGACGATGGCGACGCGCCTGTTTTCGCGCTCGAGCGCGCCTTCCAGCAGTTGGGCAAAATTGCGAATTTGTGTCATTCGTAACTCCCTATCGTTTCTTGCACCGCCGCGGTCACCTTACTCCCACGGCTGCGCAAAGTACCGGGCGAGGGCCAACACCGGCTGTCCAAACATCGGGCCGAGCTCTTCCGCCCAGCGCTCCGCGAGGCACACAAACGCGATGGGTAGATCGACCTCGGCTGCAAACGCTTCGACCGCGGCGTGTCCTGCCACCACCTGCTCGCGGGTCGTTTCGTGCATCAAGTTTGGGTTGCTGACCAGGCTCGTGACCTTCAGCCGCGCGCTTTCCTCGATCTCGGCGACGGAACTCCTCAGCCCCTCGACAGTGGCCGTAAATGGGCGAAATGGGTTGACGACAAAATGCATGATGTAGCCGCGGCGGCTCAGGGCCGCGCTGAACTGGCCGAGTGCGCGCGCGCCCTGCCTGTCGCCCCCCACGTCGAGCACGACGCGCCGGTCCGGCCGCTCGATTGCACCGAGAAGCTGCGGTGTGATCGCCGGCGTATCGAGGTGCTGGCCGATGATCGACGGAGCCACGACCTCGATGCCGAGCGCACCCATCCGCTCTGCCGTTTCGCGCGATCGAAAATAGGGTGTCACGATATCGAGGTCGATGACGACGACGCTGTCGCCGCTGGGCGCGGAGCCGGGTGCCGTAGCGGGCAGAGACGTGCCGCTGATCGCCCGGGCGTAATTGAGGGCCACTTCTGTCTTGCCACTGCCAAAGCGCCCTGTAAAGATGATCGCGGGGGATGTGCCGTGTGCACTCATCAGGTAAGCATCACTCCCAGGGCGAGTGATACGAGCTTGGCTTCGCGCGGGTCGGACCGTGATGGCAGGATGAGGGGACAGCGAGCGCCAAAGACAATCCCCGCCATTTTACCCTGGGCAAAGTAGGTGATCGCCTTGGCGAGGACGTTGCCCGCTTCAATGTCGGGCGCGATCAGAATGTCGGCATAGCCCGCCACTTCACTCTTGATGCCCTTGATCCTGGCCGACTCGGGCGAGATGGCGTTGTCGAGGGCAAGGGGGCCATCGACGAGGCCGCCCTGGATCTGGCCGCGGTCTGCCATCTTGGACAGGTTGGCCGCATCGAGCGTGGTGGGGATCTTGGGGTTGACGATTTCTGTCGCAGCCAGCACGGCCACGCGCGGCAGTGGGATGCCGAGGCTGTGAGCGACCAGGATCGAGTTTTGCACGATCTGAACTTTTTGTTCCAGGTCGGGGGCGACCACGACGCCCGCGTCGCTGATAAAGATCAGGCGGTCAAAATCAGGGATCTCGAAAGCGGCGACGTGGGTAAAGAGCCGGCCCGTGCGCAGGTCCAGGTCGCGGCTGAGCGCAGCGCGCAAAAAGTCGCTCGTCTCCACCTTGCCTTTCATGGCAATGTCGGCATGGCCATCGCTCACCAGCTTCATCACCTGGTAAGCAGCCTGTCTCGGATCGGGCTCGTGCACAAGGTCCATGCGCGAGATGTCGAATTCTTCGCTATCTGCAACCTGCCGGATCCGGTCTACGTCGCCCACCAGGATGACTTCGGCTAGCCCGGTCACCTCTGCGTCGAGGCCGGCGAGCATCACCTCGGCCTGGTGCCCGGCCGCCACGGCTACGGTTTTCGGCCCTTTGCTTTTCGCTGCCTCCAGCAGCTCTGCAAACGTTCGAATGGACGAACCCGAGTACCTCTCGGACATGGTGCCATTGACCTCCTTGTGTGTCATGGAATCAAAGGTATCGTAAAGTAAAAGACGCTGCCTTTGCCCAGCTCGCTTTCCACGCCCACCTGGCCGCCGTGGCTTTCCACGATCTGTTTCACGATCGCCAGCCCGAGGCCAGTGCCGCCGACGCGCCGCGTGGTGGTGCCGTCGACCTGGTAAAAGCGCTCAAAGATGCGCGTGAGCTGATCTTGCGGGATGCCGATTCCTGAATCGGCCACTTCAACGCGCACCGATTCGCCCTGGTCGCGGACACGAACCACGATCGAGCCTCCGGGGTTGCTGAACTTGATGGCGTTCTGCAGCAGGTTGTCCAAGACCTGGCCGATACGGCGCCTGTCGGCCAGGACGAGGGGGGCTGCTGGCGGGATATTCGCCTCGTCGCCCCTGTCCTCCTTGGTCAGCAGGATGCCCAACTCCTGGGCAGTTGCCTGTGCCGAGCGTACCGCAGTGGCGGCAACCTCGTCCAGAGAGAGGGGCTCGAGCTGAAGCTGCTCGCGCCCGGCCTGCTGCATGGAAATGATGTCGTCGACCAGCCTGGACAGGGCATCGGCCTTGTTGGAGACGATGTCGAGGGCCATGCGCTGATCGCCGGCAATCTCGCCCATTTCGCCATCGAGCAGCAGCTCGACGTAACCTTTGATGAAGGTAAGTGGTGTGCGCAGCTCGTGCGAGATATT
>DATHUZ010000795.1:0-6124 GCA_035461725.1 Anaerolineae bacterium | reverse complement strand
CGAAAAGAGCGCCGCCCAAAAAGCTAGCACGAACAGCACGCGCATATCTCCTCCCCCCCCTTGAGGGAGGGGCAGGGGGGGGGTGAAATCCGCGTCCCGCACACCCACCCACAGGTAAAAGAGCACCGTCGCCGCCAGCACAAAGAACTGGAGCGTCCCATACATCCGTATTCGCCCGCCCCACAGCACCGCCTCGGGCGCCACCGCCAGCAGTGCCGCCGCCACCAGACCCGCCCCTGCCGACCGGAACGCACGCCGCCCAAACCAATAGACCAGCGGCACCGCCGCCGTGCTGATCCCCACCACTGGCAGGCGCATGACCCACGCCGCCCGCCCGCCCAGTGCCAGCACCGCCGCTTCCAGGTACGACACCAGCAGCCCGTGACTGTAAAAATTCCCCGAGGGCAGCAGCGGCACGCCGCGCGCCAGGATTCGCTCGCCCGCCCGCAGATGCAGATACTCGTCTACGAACAGCGGCACGTCGCGCGCATAGCGCCACCGGAACCAGAAGGCCAGCGCCGTGATCGCTGCCAGGAGCAGAAGGGGCCATACTTTTGCGCCGCGTAGCCTTGCGTACCACGCCGTCATTCCACTACCTGCACTTCCGAGATCACGAGCCTGTCACCCTCAGGCGTCTGCAGCCGGCGTGCGGGAGACAAGATGTAGAGCCCCACTGCCAGCCGGTAGCTGCCCGGCCGCACGCCGGGCTCGATCGCCACCACCCGCCGGTCGACCACGATCTCGCCGGGGTCCCAGAACGTCGTGGGGTAAAAGCCGCCCAGCGGCTCCCCGTCATCCTGGCTCTGGATCTCGCCCGCAGCGTCCAGGACGTGCACGAACGTGCTATAGCCCACCGACACCGGCTCCACCGCCTGCCAGTAGAGCACCAGCTCCAGCCCCTGCCCGGCGTGCGCGGTGGGGCTGTGCAGATCGTAGCCGAGGAGCCGGATCACGTCCCCCTCGCCTTCGAACACGACGTCCAGCGCTACCTGGGGGCCGGTTGGGATGGCGCCCGGTTCTTCGAGTATCCTCACATAATCGAGTACCACTGCACGGTCGCGCACACGCCGGTACTCCTCTGAATGGGCCGAGCGGTTTCCGGTGTCCGGGTCGTACAGGCCGGCGACCAGCAGGTAGCGGCCTGGCGCCAGATCCTGGGGCAGCTCCAGCACGCGCCGGTCAGGCAGCACTTCGCCCGGCACCCAGTGCGTCATCGGCTGCACGCCGCCCAGCGGCGGACCGTCGTCCTGGGCGTAGCGCTTGCCGCTGGCATCGAGTAGGTGGACAAAGACTGTAGCCTGGTAACGCGGCTGGGGTTGATTGGCCTGCCAGTAAAGCACCAGGGGCACACGCTCACCACGCAAGGCCACCAGCTCGCCCCACGCTTCATCCACCATCTCGCCGTTTGCTGCCGTCGCTCTGTCGTGGGCGGGCAGCGCATAGCCCACCAGCGCCACGCCCGGTTCCAGCCTCGCCTCGGTCGAGTGCACCACGGCCGGCATCTCTTCGTCCATTGAACGAAACACGAGGACGTCGTCGCTGCGTTGGACGATCTCCATGCGCTGCCACACAGCCTGCGCAAACGCCGGATCGAACCGGCGCCGCAGCCGCCCCTCGTCGACGACCAGCCACAACCGCCCGTCGCCGTCGAGCACCTCGTTCAGCTCTCCGGCGTCGCGGATCAGCGGCGAGCCGAGCCACCGGTCGACCATTCGCCCGTCCTCGTCGCGGTACACAAACTCTTCATAGTCGATGCCCAGCGCGAAATAGTCGCACTGCCCCAGGTAGAGGTGGCACGTCGCCGGCGCCACCGTCGCCACCCGGTCCCCGGCCTGTCGCGCTTTGGACACGTAGGCCATCGCCGTCACAAAGCCTTTTTCCCGTGTGCCCGCGGCAAGGACGGCGCCGGGCAGGTAGACGACGAGCAGGACAGCGCAGATGGCCGCGGCGGGGAGCACCGGCTGGCGCGTTGGGGCGTTTGGCTGATGCCAGAGGGCTGCGACCCACGACAGGCCGGCCGCGCCGCACAGCGCCAGCACGGGGATGAGGAACGCCAGGTAGCGTGGGCTCTGATACGTCTCGCCAAAGAAGAGCACCATCCCGATCGGCACGATCCAGAGGCATGTGGCAAAAAAGAGCGTCGCATGCGCGTAGGCGTCCCTTCGCCCCCTGTGCCACGCCCACGCCGCAGCCACCGTGCCCGCCAGCGCCAGGAGCGTCCACGGCAGCCTGCCGGCGGCGACGAAAAAGGGGGCGATCTCCTGCACCGCGACGAGGGGATTGGTAACAATCTCCACCGGCGGGCGGCTGCCTGCCACCGTTTCAAAACTGCCGATGACGCCCCGCGCCAGTGCGAGCTGGAGCGCATAGCGGCCCGCCGCGGTGGCCAGCGCCATGCCCATCTCGATCCACCGCGTGCCCTCCAGCCACCAGCGCACGCCCCTGAGCAGTGTGATGCTGACCACCACCGCCGGCAGCAGCAGCGCCGCCTCGGGATGCACAAAGAGCGCGATCACCATCAGCGCCAGCCCGCCACGGCGCAATCCTCTGGACTGCGCCCCTTCCGCGCCGCGCACCCCTGCATAGAACAGGGCCAGCCCGCCAAAAGACAAAAGCCCGAGCACGCCATACGCCCGCGCCCGCCCGCCCCACACGATCGCCTCCGGGTCGAGCGCCACGAGCAGCGCCGCCCAGGCCCCAACCCACGGCCCAAAGAAGCGCCGGCCCGCCACCGCGACGACGACGACGGTGCCCACCGCCGCCGCCACCGTCAACAGCCGCACCGCGAGCAGGCTGTTCTCAGCATCGGCCCCTGTGAGCGCGACGATCGCGCCCGCCAGGTAGGAGAAGGGCAGGTCGTTCCCGTAAAAGAGACCGGAGGGCAGCACCGGCAGCCCGCTGCCGGCGATCGCCTTCGCCACGAGCAGGGTCGTCGGCTCGTCCACGAACGCCTCGGCGCTGGCGGCATAGTGCAGCCGCAGGCCGAACGCCAGCAGCACGACTGCCAGGATGAGCGCCTGCCAGACCAGGCCGGCTCGGGAACGCGGGCTGTGCGCCATTCTATCCATTATCTTGCCGACGAGAGCTGTTCCTTCCCATCTCTTTTGATAGCCAGGGCTTGGCTGCATGGTGTGCTGCCCACCGGCTCCATCCTGGAAAAGGGGGCTGGGTGTCCCCAGCCCCCTTGACGATCTCTGATTCCGTACCTCCCAACGCTCGCTCAGTCGAGCGGCGTCACCACTATGTCATCGAACGACACGGTGTTGGCCTTGAACGTCTTCACGCCCACCGTGCCGGTCAGGAACGGGTACTTGGTATCATTGTAGTCGATGTACAGCACGTCGTCGAGCCACGCCTTGATGTTATGGCCGCGCACCTCGACCGTGAGCTTGTACCACCGGTAGCGCTCGAGCTTGCCATCCTTTTTCGTATACGTCAGCTCGTGCGGGTTGTTAAAGTCGTACAGGTTCTGCGGGTTGTTGCACGCCATGTCCCAGCAGTCCTCCACCGTCTGAAGCTGTTTCAGACTGACATAGTGGGTAGTGCCTGTCGCGCTGCCGCCGACCATGATATAGTAGCCCGTCACCCACCCGGCGGTATCCTCGTCGCCCACGTCTTCGTACTGCCCGCGCACCCACACCCCGTGCGGATAGTTGTTCGTGCGCAGGATGATCCGTGTCTCCATCCGATAGTCGGTCCACTCTTCAGCGCCGGGCTGCAGCCACATCAGCAGTGCGTCTTCGGCCTCCTTCGGCTCCACCGCGTAGCAGTTCTGTGTCATGCCACCGCTGCCGTTGAAACCGTCGTCGGCGTCCCAGTACCACTGTCCCGGGGCCAGCCGGTGGTAGTTGAGGAACTCGGTCCAATCTTCCCAGCCATCCTCAAAGTCTTCGTCGATGAGCACCGCCGGCTCGATCGTGACCACCGTCGTGTCGGTCGCCGAGCTGACCCCGTTGTTGGCGTTGACCGTGGCGGTATAATCGCCCACTGCCGGGTAGATGTGGGTCACCTGCTGGCCCGTGCCCGTCGTGCCGTCGCCAAAGTCCCAGGTGTACACCACGTTCGTGCCGCCCGTCACCGACGCCGACAGGGTCGTCGGGTCACCCTCGAACGTCGGGCCATCGTTGGTCGCGTCCAGCCCCGCGATGACATCCTCGATCCTGAGCGACACCGTCGCCGGTTCGAGTGGCTCGTGGGCCTGCACCGCGTCGACCACTATCGAGCTGGTATAGTCGCCGGCCGGTCCGGCAACCCTGACTTCATAGATCACGTCGAGCGTATAGTTTGGTGCCATCGCCCAGTCGCCGGTCCATACCATCGTGCCGCCGGTCACTGTGGGCGCCGTCTTGACGTCGCTGCTGGCGGCCATCGCCACGAAGGTAAAGCCGGCCGGCAGCGTATCGCTGATCTTGACGATGCGGCCCGTCGTCTCGCCTACATTCTTGAGTGCGGCCGAGTAGAGCACGACCTGGTTCGTGGCAGCCACTGTCGGAGCAACACTCCTCGTGACCTCGATCCGGGCAAAGCGAAAGTCCTTGTGCACGATAGGCAGGTACGCATGGACCTTGTCGGGACGCACCAGGAAGCACGTCTGCTCAGGGCCCAGCATCTGCCCGTCGGCCGCCACTTCCACCTGGTTGCACAGGTCTACCCACGCCACGTCGGCGCCGGTCGACACTCTGTACACCAGCACTTCCGAAGAGAGTGGTGGCACCTCGATCGTCCCGGTCCAGAGCAGCGTGCTCTCCTGTTCTACCGGGTCGGGGCCCGCCACCATCTGCTCAAACGCGAGCCCGGCGTCGAGCGTATCCGTGATGGCCGTCACCGTCGCGGTCTGAAACCCGCTGTTCTCCAGCGTCACGGTAAAGGTCACCACGTCCCCTGGCTCGACTCGCGTGTGCGACGCGCTCTTGGTCAACGCCAGTTCAGGCGCCCGCACATAGACCGGTGCCGAGGCGGGACCCAGGTAGAGCGCCGAAACCGTCTCTGCCTCCAGGTTGTTGACGTACGCCTCGAGTGCCGGCGGCACGCTCTCGGCCACCTCCACCGAGTAGACCAGCGACAGTGTGCTCGTGGCAGGCACCGTGATCGGCCCCGCCCACACCAGGGTCGGCTCGCTGGCCGCCACCGGCCACGTCCATTCCACGGGGTTCTCCACCGTGATGAAGGAAAATCCCGTGGGCAGCGTGTCGGTTACCACGGCCAACACCACGTCTGACTCGTTGCTGTTGCTAAAGGTCACTGTGTAGTACAATGTATAGGGGAGATCCGTCGGAGAGATGGAAACAGCACTTGCCTCTTTGCTCACCTCTACCCCGTCCTGCTGTGCCAGTGCGGGGCTGTGATAGCTGGCGGCCACCAGGGCGGTGGCCAGCACGGCCATCAACAGGATGCCGGTCCACAACATCGCTGCTCTGGACCCTCGTCGAATGCCATTCATTCTTTCGCCTCCATTGAGTTTTTGATCGCGTGCCCGATAGAAGTGCGAAGGCGGCCTCGCCAACGGCTGTCGTTGAGGTCGCCTGTCTGCTATCTCTCTCAGGTCACGCATAATCGTAAGCGTACGGGCGAGAGCAGAAGCATCTTAGCACAAAAGAAAAAGACTGTCAACACCGCCGCCCTGGAAAAAAAGCATCCCCTTTGTCACTGCGAGTTCATCCATGGCGCGCCCGCCACTCATCACCAAAAGAACCGGCTCTGCTAATCCTTCTCTCTGCGCCTCTGCGTCTCTGCGTCTCTGCGTTAATCCACCCCCCAACCACGTAGCGCCAGTTCATCAGTAGTTCATCCATGGCGCGCACGCCAATCACCACCAAAAGAACCGGCTCTGCTAATCCTTCTCTCTGCGCCTCTGCGTCTCTGCGTCTCTGCGTTAACCCACCCCCCAACCACGTAGCGCCAGTTCACTAGTAGCGCAGTGAAGCGATCCCCCTCTCCCTGCGACACAGCCTGACTCCAGGTACCCACCTGCTGCCATTTATGCTATAATAGGCCTGTCGCCCGGCAGGGCAGGGCGCGTGACGTCGCCTGCCGCACCGCGGCAGGTGCCGAGGAGGTGTGCCATGAGTGCAAAACCCGAGACAATTCGCCGCTCCCCTATCGCCGGCAGTTGGTACCCCGGCTC
>DATHUZ010000794.1:0-7586 GCA_035461725.1 Anaerolineae bacterium | reverse complement strand
GCCAATCTCTTTGTCGTTCCACTCGATAACCGGCGCCAGTGGTACCGCTACCACCGCCTCTTTGCCGAGTTTCTGCGCATCACCCTCGACCCGGAGGAACAAAAAGCACTCCACCGCCGTGCCGCGCGCTGGTACGAGGATGAGAAACTGGCGAGTCGCGCTATCCACCACGCGCTGGCCCACGCCGGGCTCGCCGACGATTGGGGTGACGCCGCGCGCCTGATCCGCCTCGTCGCCGAAGAGACAATTCAAAAAGGCGAGCTGCTCACGCTGAACAAGTGGCTGGACGCCCTCCCGGAAGCCTCGGTACGTGGAGATCTGTCCCTTGCCACCTACCGCGCCTGGGTCCTGGCATTCAACGGCCAAGTGGACAAAGCCGGTGAATATGCCCGTGCCGCCGTTGCGCATCTGGATCGCAGAACGCCCGCCGCCGAGCGCGCCAGGCTGCTCACGCTGCGCGGCTTTCTTGCCGTCTTTGCCGATCACGACTATGAGGCGGCGCTGAGCCTGGCCGGTGAGGCCCTCGCGCTGCTGGACGAGGATCTCGCCTACTGGCGCGTCATGGCTCTCTGGGCCATGGCCGAATCACAGGAGCGGACCCGTGACGTGACCGAAGCCATCGTCACGCTGCGCGAAGCACGGCGCACGGCGCGGCTGCTGGGCGGCGGGCTCTTTCTCGCGCCTGCCGAGCTCTTTTTGGCGACCACGCTCCACCTGCACGGCGAGCGGCGCGAGGCGGCGGCCGTCTGCCAGGAGGCGATCGAGTGGTACACCGACACTGCCGGCCGCACGTTACCTGTCGCCGGCATGCTCCTTAGCCGTCTCGGTGTGTTGCACCACGAAGCCGGCGACCTCGCGGCGGCCTGGTCGTGCCTGGAGCGCGGCATCGCCTTGAGCGAGCAGCTCGCCATGGACAGCCCGATCATGTACTCTCTCGGCTTTGCGGCGCCCACGCTCTACGCGCTCGGCCGGGTGGACGACGCCCTCGAGGCACTGCGCCAGGCGCATCAGCACGGGCAGCAGGGTGGACTGGCCGATGCCGGCTGGTGTTTGGCCGTAGAGGCCAACGTGAGGCTCGCCCTGGGCGACCTGGCGTGGGTGCAGCGCTGGGCCGACGCCGCTGGCATTTCGATCGACCAGGAGCCCCACTATCTGCACATGGACCAATACCTCGTCTACGCGCGCTTCTGCCTGCGCCAGGGCAAGCTGCCCCAGCTGCGGCTCTGGCTTGACCGCCTGGAGTCTTTTGCCCATGCGCGCGGGCTTGTCCGCTGGCTGCTCACGATCCACATCCTGCACGTCATCGCGGCCGACCGGGAAGGGGATTCGGCCGCGGCACACGAACACCTGGCCCAGGCGGTCCGTCTCGCCGCCCCCGAGGACTATCTCCAGGCCTTTCTCGAAGAGGACGCCCGGGTGCTGGCCTTGCTTCCCCTCGTGCGCCACGAGGCGCCCGACTTTGTAGACCGCCTGCTTGGCGCTGCCGCCGGCTCCCCGGCGCCGGCGCCGCAGCCCCAAACCGCCGCCGCCGCCCGCCGTGCGGCGCAGCCCCTGATCGAGCCCCTCAGCGAGCGCGAGCTGGAAGTGCTGGCCCTCGTCGCCGCCGGCCTGTCGAACCGCGAGATTGCAGACCGGCTATTCATCGCTGTGGGCACCGTCAAGCGCCACATGAACAACATCTATGGCAAGCTCCAGGTGCGCCGCCGCACCGAGGCCGTCGCCCGCGCCAGAGATCTGGGTCTGCTCTAAACGCCACTTTTGTACCCGCGCCCCACTCAAAATGTGCCTTTCGATACATGACACGCGCTCACCCGATCTGCCCGATTGCGCCCGCGAACGCATCCGCCGCCAGCCGCGCCCCTCTGCTGTTCAGGTGCACCCCGTCGAGGGTCAGGTACATCCCGCGCGCCGTTGCCACGCGGTCGACCTGCTCCGGCGTCCTCAGCCTGGCGGCATCGATCAACACACGAAATGGGTCCCTCGAAGCATAGTCGGTGGTGGGCCGGCCCGCCAGCGCCTCGGCAAAGGTTGTCCGTAGGTCGAGGAACTCGACCCCCTCACGCCCCGCCGCGAGGTCCCGGATCGCCCCCTCCAGGCGTGCCAGCCGCCGGTTCCACGGGTTATCCAGCTTTTCGCCCTTGAGCACCGGCGGCGCTACGATCACCCGACCGGCGCGGTCACAGAGCACGTCGAGTGTGGCGCGATAACAGGCGCGAAACTCGTCCACGTCCCTGGCGCGCCGCTGCCCGAGCGCCCGGTGAAAGGTCTGGACAGGCCACCCGTCGCGGCGCAGCACATCGTTAACCCCCACCCACAGGCACGCCACGTCGAACGGCTCGCCGAACTCCATGCGTGACACCCGGCGCTGCAGGCTCACCACGCTGTCGTTCCCCTTGCCATAGTTCAGCAACTCAGCGCCGGCAAACTGCGCGCTCACGAGCGCCACGTACGAGCAGCCCGGCACTCCCGACGTCAGGCTATCTCCGAAAAAGGCGATCCTCATCTCCCCACTTTTCACCAACCGTGCTGATCGGCGATTGTATCGCACCCCCCACAGCGTGTCAAATACGCCCACAATGTACCGGACTCTGGCCCAGCCTGTGCCCTTTGGGCCATGACACTGCAACCACCTGTCTGGTACCCTGTCGCCAGCAACGATCGAGTGAGGTGTGTAATGCAACGTCAAGTGTGTATCGTGCCCAATCCGGCCACACAGTGGCTGATGACGAATCGAGATCCGAAAGCCGCCGAGCACATCTTTTACCGGCTGGGCCGCTCGGTGGTCGACCTCTACGCGCGGGCCACGCTCAAGATGGATGTCCACTGGCACGCGCCCTTGCCCGACGGCCCCAAGATCCTCGCCGCCAACCACCCGACCACCACCGACCCCTTTCTGATCATGCTCCTGGTCAGCGAGCAGGTGAGCGTCCTGGTGACGGGGGGCTGCTTTCAGATTCCTCTCTTTGGCCGGCTGCTCCTCGAGTCGGGCCACGTGCCCGTGGTGCGCGGCACCGGCGGAGCCAGCGTCGACGCCGCCGTACGGCTGTTGGAAGAGGGCCGCACCGTAGCCATCTTTCCCGAAGGGGCCATCAGCCCGGCAGAAGGTGGGGTGCACGCGCCGCGCAGTGGCGTGGCACGCCTTGCCCTGCGCACCGGTGCACCCGTTATCCCCGTCGGCATCGGCCTCGACAGGCGGCGCATCCGCCGCATCGACAGCAAGGTCGACGGCAAGCCGGAGGTGATCACGTGGTACGTGCGCGGCCCGTACGCCGTCACGGTCGGCCGGGCGCTCTCCTTTGCAGGTGACGTCGACGATTGGGCGCACGTGCGCTCGGTCTCTGATCAGGTCATGCACCGCATCGCCGGCCTCGCACGTGAGAGTGACCGCCGGGTGGCGCAGGCGGCGGCCGCAGCGTGCCAGGCGAATGCCACTCCGGCTCAGGCGCTGTGAGGCGGTGCCTGAGGGAGTGATCATGATCGACCCTGTTCTGGAACTCGTCGCCACGTACGGCGTGCTGGGCCTGGGGGTGGCCTTGATCCTTGCCGCCGCCGGCCTGCCGCTGCCAACCGGCGCCCTGCTGCTGGCAGTGGGCGCCCTGGCCCGCGATGGCGTGCTGGACTGGCGGGCGGCCGCGGCCGTCGCCCTGGCCGTCGCCGTCCTGGGCGACCTGCTCGGCTATGGCCTCGGGCGCCTGGCCGGCGGGCGGGTGGTGCATGTCACGTCAAGCCGGCGGGCGATGCTCTGGCAGCGAGCACAGGCCCTGTTTCACCGGCACGGCGCGCTGGCCATCTGGTTGACCCGTTTCCTGCTGACGTCGCTCGACAAGCCGGCGAGCGTGATCGTCGGAGGCATCGGCTACGACTTGGGCCGATTTGTAGCCTGTAGCGTCGCGGGCCGGACTGCCTGGCTGGCCCTGTACGGCGGAGTGGGATATGCCTTTGGCGGCGACTGGCACGCGGCCAGCCAGGTGATGGGCAGCTATGGCGGCCCCGTTGCAGCCGCGGCTGTGGTGGTTGGGGGGCTTTACCTGATCGAGAGACACGAGCGGTGCATCCCACCCATGTAGGGCCTATCAGCCCAACTTGCACATCTCGACCACACCCGGCAAACCGCCACAGTGTCAAAGAGTAGCTCCCCCCAAATTGCCTCGTAGGCATTAAGATGGTATAATGCCGTCGAGACGACCCTATGGACAGCAGACGAGACGCGTGGAAGCGCTACCTGACCGATTACGACGAGGGCCTGGGCTTGGTTTATGAGCGCTTTGTGCTCAACGACTTTCTCCTCGCCCTGCGTGCCGAGCATGGCATCGACCCAGCCCTGCGTAGCTGGGCCGTGCTCGAAGCTCCCCTGTACGGCATGGCCGGCGTGTCGGGCATCAACAGCGTCGCCCTCGCCCAGGCCGGCGCCGAGGTGACGCTGGTCGACGACCACGCCGAGCGCCTGGCCGGCGTCGAGCGCATCTGGGGCGAGCTGGGGCTGCCCGCCCGTTTCGTCCACCACGCCGACTGGGCACACCTGCCTTTCGCTGACGGCGCCTTTGACCTGGCCTGGAACTGGGCCGCGCTCTGGCATCTGCCCGGCGGGACGCCCGGCAGCGCCGATCTGCCCGCCGCCCTGCTGCGCGAGCTGGCCCGCGTCTCCCGCCGCTTGGTGTTCGTCGCCATGCCCAACCGCGTGCAGGTCGGCTACCTCTTGCGAAAATACGTGCTCGAGCGCGACTTTGTGAATTACGTCGATGAGGCGTGGGCCGACATCGGCCGCGTGCGCCGTGCCCTCGAATCGGCCGGCGTGCGCATCGTGCGCCAGGGTGTGCTCGACGTGCCGCCCTGGCCCGACACCGTCATGCCCGCCTCCGAGGTGCTCGCCCGCCTCGGCATCCGCTCCAAAAAGCTCGAGGGCCAGTTCAGCGGCGACGCCTGGCGCTGGAGTACGATGGACTATTACCTTGGCCGCCAGCCCGACCTGTACGACCGCGTCAAGCGCTACGCCTGGCTCGACAGCGCGCCCATCCCGTGGCGCCTGAAAGCCGTCTGGGCGCACCACCGCTACGTCATCGGCGTCAAGGCCGGGGCACTCGATTGAGACCTGTCGGTAAATAACCATGGTACAGCTCAAGTCCGCGTCCACTGGTCAACAGCGCCGTCGAACCCACCTGCTCGTCGTCGCACTCTATGCCGTCCTTGCGGTCGTGATGACCTGGCCGCTGGCGCGCTACTTCTTTACCCACGTGCCGGGCAGCTACAACTGGGCGTTCGACGAGTACACCTTTGTGTGGAACACCTGGTGGTTCCGCTACAGTCTCTTCAACCTGGATCAGAACCCCCTCTACTCCACCCACATCTTTTACCCCCTCGGCATCAGCCTCGTCCTCTACACCTACAACCTCTTTAACGCCCTCATCTCTCTCCCCCTCCAGCCCTTCCTGCCCCTGCCCGCCATCAGCAACCTCACCTTCCTCTTTGCCACGGTCGTCAGCGCCTACGGCACCTTCCTGCTCGTAAGCTACGAGTTGCAGCTAACTCGTGACCAGTCGAGCTCGCCGCTTGCCGAATCTAGGAATCCCGAATCCCGAATCCCGAATCTACCAATCTACCAATCTACCAATCTACCAATCTATCTTCCCGCCTTCCTCGCCGGCCTCATCTACGCCTTTGGCTCCTACCGTTTCGTATACGCCGCCATCGGCCAC
This sequence comes from Anaerolineae bacterium, assembly GCA_035461725.1. Classification (GTDB taxonomy): domain Bacteria; phylum Chloroflexota; class Anaerolineae; order JAAYZQ01; family JAAYZQ01; genus JAFGIA01. Next base: position 1,893 of record DATHUZ010000794.1, on the reverse strand, counting down.
TACGATATGTGGAGCACGGCCTGGATCCCGCTCTACACCCTCTACCTGCTGCGCACGATCCGCGAGCCGGCGTGGCGCAATGCGCTGCTCGCCGGCGTCTTTTTTCTCCTCGCCCTGCTCGCCGAGATGATCTTTGGCGTCTTTCTCGCTCTGCTGAGCCTGATCCTGGTTGGCTTTGCACTGCTACGCTCCCGGCGCGAGCCTGCCGCCATCGCCGGCGACTGGCGTGCACTCGTCGTGCGCCTCGCCGTCGCCGTGTTGGTCGTCGCCTTCCTTTACGCGCCGCTGGCCGTGCCGATCCTGGAAGAGATGCGCGCCGGCTACGAGCTTGCCGGTTGGGGCGATGCGGAAAAGCTCTCCGTCGACCTCGCCGGCCTGGTCACGCCGACCCCGCTCCACCCTCTCGGCGACGGTTGGGTCGATACTCTGCGCCAGACACTCCAGGGAACGGCACGCTTTCGCGACGTGAACACGGTCTTTCTCGGGTGGACCGGCCTCGCGCTCGCGGTTGTGGGCGCTATATGCTATAGGCGGCGGCTCGCCGCGTGGATCACGTCGTTCGTCGTGTTCACCCTCTTTAGCCTGGGACCGGTGCTTCAGATCAACGGCCGTTCCCTATTCAACTTTGACGGGCTGGAGGTGAACTTCCCACTACCCTTCATCCTGCTCCACTACCTGCCCGTCATCAAGGCCAACCGCGTGCCCAACCGCTTTAGCGTGGTGCTGATGCTCGCCCTGGCCCTGCTCGCCGCGTTCGGCGCCTACTGGCTCTACCAGAAAGCAGCAAGCAGCAGGCAACGTTTATTAGGCCGGTACGGCCCGAGTCTCTTGCTGCTTGCTGCTTGCTGCTTGCTGCTCTTCGAACACTGGTCTGTGCCACTGCCCCTCACCGACGCGCGCATCCCGGCGGTGTACGACGAGATCGCGGCGGACCCTGGCGACTATGCCATCTTGCAACTGCCGATGGGCTGGCGCAACAGCTTTGGCGTGCAGGGGGCCGAGAACACGCGGACCGAGTATTACCAAACCTATCACCACAAGCGGCTCCTGTCGGGCAACATCTCGCGCAACCCACCCTACAAGTTCGACTATTTTCGCCAGGTGCCGATCCTCGACTCGCTGATCACGATCCAGACCTACGGCGCGGTCGACGCCGCGCGCCGCGCGGCCGACCGCGACAGCGCCGGCGAGTTCGTCTCCTTCTACGACCTGCGCTACGTGGTCGTGGCGCCCGGCGTGCCCGGCCGGCCGCCCTACGTCGACACCCGCGACGAGGCCGTCGCCTACGTCGAGGAGGTGCTGCCGCTGGAAAAGGTGTACGACCGCGGCGGCTGGCTCCTCTACCGCGTGGCGCAGCCGGCCCTGCCACAGGCACTTGCCGTCGACGTGGGGTCGGAAGAGCGACTGGCGGACATGATCGTGGGCGAGGGGTGGACAGGCACCGAGGTGGTACAGGGTGCCACCGCCCGGTGGGCAGTGGCCCAGGAAGCGCAGCTTTTCCTTCCGTCGGCCCCCGGCTCTGACTATCGCCTGATGATCGGCGCATTGCCCTTTGACTATCCGGGTGCCCCCGAGCAGGGAGCGCGCCTGATCGTGAACGGCGAGCGCCTGATGCGCGTCTGGCTCACGCCCGGCTGGAACGTCTACCGTTGGGACGTGCCGGAGGAGGTGCTGCGTGCGGGCCTGAACGATGTGCGCTTTGAGTTCGACTGGACCGAGATGCCCGCCCGCGTGCTCACCGCCAGCGGGGCCATCGGCACTACCGGCGTGCGCGCGCCCGTGCCGATCGAGGTGAACAGTGGCGGCCCGGCCGGGTTCGCCTATATCACCATCGGCGAAGAGGGGGAACAGGTCGACGGCTCGGTGCATAGCCCCGGCTACAACGTCGCCGTG
>DATHUZ010000793.1:0-2388 GCA_035461725.1 Anaerolineae bacterium | reverse complement strand
CCTGTCTCCGATCATCGTCCAGTCGACGATGGGGCTGGCAAGCGCGATCCTGTGGGCGGGTGCACTCGGCTTTCTCGGGCTGGGGGCCATTCCGCCGGAACCCGAATGGGGTGCCATGCTCGGCGACAGCTACCGGTTCATGACGACAGGAGCCTGGTGGGCCGTTGTCTTTCCAGGGTTGGCCATTATGTTGAGTGTGCTGGGCTTCAACCTGTTGGGTGACGGCTTGCGCGACGCGCTCGACCCCAGATTGCAGGCGTAGAGGAACAAGAGAGGACCAGATGAGCGACAGTGTTGTCAGGCAACCAAAGGACGCAGCTCAATCACCGGCGGTGCGACAGGTCCTGATCCTCGTCGCCGTCACCGCGGCGCTCAGCCTGCTCTACGCGCTGCAGTACTATCTCGGTGGGCCGATCCGCCTCGCGGTGGTCAGCCCCTTCAATGATCTGTCGTTGAGCAATGACAGCACGCTGGTCGCCGCGGGCGGCGAAGACGGCAGGGTGTTCGTGTGGCAGTTGCCATCGGACCTGCGGGCCAGCGTGCCGGCAGACTTTGACGTGGCGGCGGAACCGCGGTGGGCGGTCCGGGTTCTCTCGGGCCACAGCGCGGGCGTGATCGAAACAGCCTTCCAGCCCGATCAGCTCATACTCGTCACCGTCGACAAGAACGGCGAGGTGCGCCGGTGGGAGCCTACGCTCAGTGCCAGTAGTGAAGTGCTCGCCAACCTGCCAGGCGAGACGCTGGTCGACGCGGGCTTGACGCCGGACCTCGGCCTCGTGGCAACAGTCGACGAAGCAGGCGTCCTCCGCGTGTGGGATTTGGAGGAGGGAGCCCAGGTCCAGGAGATCGACGCGGGCGAGGAAGAGAGCTATGCTGTGGCGCTCAGCGACGACGGCACGCTGGTGGCAGCCGGCAATGGTGCCGCCATCGGGGTGTGGGACGTGGCGAGCGGCCAGCAGGTGCAGACGATGGCGCCGCGCCACACAGAAGGGGACATCGAGGAGGTGCTGCCCGGGCACGACGAGCCGGTCACCGCTCTCGCGTTCAGCTCTGACGCGGCCCTGCTCGCTTCTGGTAGTGCCGATACCACCATCATGTTCTGGAGCGTCGAGTCGGGTGATGTGCAATGGCCGTCGGAAGGCCACTGGGCGACGGTAACCAGCGTGACATTCGACCCGACCGGTGAATATATCCTCTCCGCCGGTCGCGACAACAAGGTGCGCAACATCCGGGTGGCGGGTGGGCGCAGCACCGCCAGTTACGAGGGGCACCTTAGCCCGGTACGCGCAGCGATCTATGGCCCACGGGACAGCATGCTCGTCAGCGCCGGCAACGACGGCACGGTGCGGCTGTGGGAAACCACCAACCAGAGGCTGCTGCACATCGAGTGGTCGCGCTATGGCTTTCAGCCCACGTGGGGCACTCTGCTGGCGGCATGGATGCTGTTCAGCGGTGTGCTGGGGTTGCTGGCGCTCTGGGGGCTGCGTGGCTACCGCCCCTGGAGCCACCTCTTTGCCCTCACCCTCTACCTGGTCGGGCCGGTCGTCGTCATCGGCCTGCCGCTCTTCGAGGTCCTCTCGTACCCACTCGGGACCGGCACCAAGCTGAGCATCGCCTGGCCACTGATCGGGCTCAGCCTGTGGTACGCCTTCCTGCTGGTCATGCTCATGCGCGAGCCGGTACTGGTGTGCTACGAAGCACCACATACGGCAAGCCTGTCGCAGCAACTGGTGATTAGCCAGCGTACTGCCCGAAGCCGGCTGGGCGTGTTTGGCCTCGCCGTGTGGATCGGTCTATTGGTTGTGCTCTACTCGGTGCTCCGCCGCTTCCAGCTCGACATCGCCTTCATGGGCCATTTTTTCCCCTTTATCATGGGCGGCGCCAGCCTCACACTGCTCGTCTCGGCGGCGTCGATCCTTTTGGCGGTGGTGCTGGCCCTGCTCGGGGCGCTCGGGCGCCTGTCGAAAAATCCGATCCCCCACGGGATTGCCAGCTCTTACATCTCGCTCATCCGCGGCACTCCCCTCCTGGTCCAGATTTTTATCTGGTACCTGGGGCTACCCCAGTTGGGGATCATCCTGCGGCCACTGGCTGCAGGCGTCCTGGCGCTCGGTGTGAACTATGGCGCGTATATGACAGAAACGTTCCGCGCCGGCATCCAGGCCATCGGTAAGGGGCAGCGCGAGGCCGCGCAGGCACTCGGGATGACCAACGGGCAGACGTTCCGGCGGATCATTATCCCACAAGCTTTTCGCATCGTCATCCCGCCGATCGGCAACGACTTTATCGCGATGATGAAGGACTCGTCGCTCGTGTACCTGATGGGCGTGTGGGAGCTGACCTTCCGCGCACAAAAGATCGGCCGCCAGAACTTTCGCACAATGGAGA
>DATHUZ010000792.1:0-3573 GCA_035461725.1 Anaerolineae bacterium | reverse complement strand
GCACTGCTCTGCCACGTAGGGGGCGTGATCGGCGGGCGCGGGCCAATCGGCCGCGGGATCGTGACACGTGGCGCACTCGTCACCGCTCGCCATCGCGTGCGAGATCGGGTCGCCGCGCGCCACGCTGTGCAGCGTCGACTCGGCCCAGCCGCTCGCCGTGTGGCAGCCCTCGCACGTGCCCGCCAGGTGGGCCGGCGGCGGCGTGTGGCACGAGGCGCAGTCATCTGCCAGGATGCCGCGGGCGCCGTGGCACGAGGCGCAGCCGAGATCGGCGTGCCGGCCCTCGAGCGGCATGGAATGGGTGAACTCGTCGGCTCTCGCCAGCGCAAACCCGGCGGCGGTGTGGCAGTCCTCGCAGGCGGGGCCGTAATGCACCAGGCCGGGCGCGTCGTGGCAGGTCGCGCAGCCGTAGGCGACCCGGCGCGATCCCTTGTGGCATGCGTCGCAGGTCGCCTCGGCGTGCCCGCCCTCCAGGCGCACCGGGTGCGTCCCGAGGGCGTCGAGGTCGACCACGGGCCACGAGCGGCTGTGGCAGGCCGAGTTGGCGCAGAAGCTCGAGTCGTCCGTGCCATAGACGACCTCGCCGTGGCAGTCGGTGCACGTGTCGCCCGCGAGGATGCGGTGGTCGCTCACAAAATGGGATGCGGCGTGAGAATCGGGCTGGGAGAGTTCGCCGATGGCGACCTGCGGCGGCTGCTCGCCGGGGCCCGCGGTGACGGGCACGCCGTGGCACAAGGTGCACTGCAGGCGGATGGCTTTGCCCTCGGCGTTGAGGTGCTTTGCATCGTGGCAGCGAAAGCAGCCGGCGTCGTCGCGATGGCCCACGTTCTCGGTGAACGATTGCCAGCTCACGCCCGGCGTCTCGAAAATCGCCTGCGGAACGAGGTCGCGCGCCACCTGCACCGCCGCCTCGATCTCGGCGGCGTAGGCAGTGGCCACGCCGGGGTGGAGGCTCTGGTAGCGCGCCGGTAGTGCGTCGGCGGCGGCCAGCGCCGCGGCCTGGTTGGGGTAGGGTGCGCCGAGGAGCGCGGCAACCTCCAGCCGGGCGTAGGGCAGGTCGATGTCCAGGTCGCCCTGCGCCAACGCCCGGTCCACGAGCGCCTCGGGAGAAGGGAAGGGGTGGCCGATCCGGTTGTGGCAATCGACGCAGTCCATCACCCGCTTTTCGGCAGCCGCAATCTCTTGGGGCGTCAGGGGGTTGAGCGCGTCATTGTACTCGACCGTCTGCCCGTCGGGCAGCGTGACGCGCACCCAGCGGATGTCCTGCCTCTGCTCGTCGACGGCGATATACTCTACGCGGTTGCCGACGTGCCAGTGGATGCCATCGCCGCCACCCGGCTGTGTTGAACCCGTGCCGGTTTCGAGCAGCAGATAAGTGCGCAGCTCGGTGTTCACGCTGTTGGGCAGGTAGCGGTGGATCTCGCGCGCCGAGGCGTCATGCCACGACTCGGCCGAGTGGCAGCGCTCGCACGACTCGGCGGCCGGGCGCATCGACTCGGAAGCGAGGGGCCGCTCATAGTTGTCGAACAGTACGGCCGGCAGGTGGCGCGCGTGGGTCGTTTTCAGCAGGACGGCTTTCAGGACCGGCACGCGGCCCATGTGGCACTCGGTGCACTTGACCTGGGCGTGCGGCGAAGCCGCGTGGGCACCCGGCTCCTCGAAGTGGACGTCGTGACAGGCGTTGGTGCAAAAGGAGACGCTGTTGGTGTATTCCCACGTCAGCACTCCCGCGACGGCGAGCGCGATGAGGATGGGCAGCAGGAAGGCACCAGCCACGAGCCACGGCCTGCGCGTGAGTTTGACGACCTCGAAATGCCCCCTGGATCCAGTCACAACTGCCTCCTTGCATAGTGCACGGCGCGCGAGCACGTGTGTCCAGGAGCCGAGCCCCTGATATGTGTTTAACGGAAAAGCGCGCCGGGGGATACGGGTATTCACCGCGCAGGGCAATCGCGTTTGTCATTGCGAGAAGCGTCAGCGACGAATCAATCCCCTGCTTGCCGGGCAGAGATCGCTTGCGCTCGCGATGACACGCCTTTAGGCCCAAATGCGATTGCCCCAGTTCACCGCGTAGCAGGGGTTGACAATTCACGTGATAAGGTATATAATATTCATACATCGCGATATGACATTCCGCCCGGCGCTGGGGTGCGCTTCACACTGCCGTTTCCACCGGTCGTCCGTGCTGTTTAGATTGGGGGTAGGTACCGTGAATGCGCTCTCGAACATAAATATAAAGGTGGAACCAAGGCGTTGGTTGATCCGCGCCGTCGTGCTGTCGGCGGCGGCGAGCCTGATCCACATGTTGATGACGCCGGTCTATTTCGACCAGTGGCTCGGCTATGGCGCCTTCTTTTTCTCTGTCTCGTTCGCCCAGCTCCTCTACGCCACCGCGCTCGCCGTCTCGCCCACCACCCGCTTTGAGCTGTGGGCGGGAATCATCGGCAACGGTGCCATCATTGTGCTGTGGCTGGTGACGCGCACGCTGGGCATCCCATTGTTTGGCCCCGAGGCCGGCCAGGTGCAGCCGGTGGGTTTGCCCGACCTGCTGGCGACGGCGATCGAGCTCGCCCTGATCGCCCACCTGGTCGCGCTGCTGCCCCGCGTGCCCGAGCTCAAAAGGCAGCCGCTCGTCGAATAAGGGAAGGGCACGAGCAGGGAACAGGCGTCAAGCAGCAAGGGCGCTACTTGACACCTGTTCTCTGCTCCTTTTTTCGTGTTGCAGCCACTACAACAAAAATTAGCCCCCGAATCGTCCATTTGGCCGATGTCCACTCCCCACCAAGGTGCTATAATTTGCTCGTGTCTGGTGAATGGACGCTGGACACGGATTTACACGAATAACACGGATTTTAGCGCTATTCGCCTGCCGCGTATCCGTGCCGATCCGTGTCAATCCGTGTCCTGAAGTCATGGCCCCACAATGGGATCACTCGCCGGTCACACGCTCGTTTGCCCGTTGCTCATCTAGGTGGGGAAAGGAGTCAACATAGATGCAGACTTTGGAGGACCATCCACTGTTTCGGCCCGCCATGACCGGCCTGCTGCTGTTGATGGGCGCTGGCCTGCTCGGGTTTCTGCTCTTTGCCTTTGGCAAGGACGTGGCGCTCTGGGTGTTCGGCCGGCACGTCGCGGCCACGGTGGTCGACCGCTGGGCCGAGCCGGTGGGCGACAAGAGCCGGGAGGAGCTGAGCTTTCACTACTATGTGCGCTACCGCTTTGCCACGCCCGACGGCCGGATCGTGACGAGCGTCAAGCCGGTGGCGGTGCAAGAGTGGGTGGGGGTCAGCGCCGGCGCGCACGGCAGCGCGTCGGTCGACTGGTTCGACGGCTCCTCGCAGGGGCCGGCGGCGCCCGTCTACCAGGAGCAGGAGCACCTGGCCGAGTTCAACGCCGGGATGGAGGCGGGGGGCACGGTCGACGTCGTCTATTTTCCCCTCTACCCCGCCCACAACAGGATGGCCGAGGGGCGCTTTGTCCCGCTCCTCGCCTGCACCTACCTGCCGCTCTTTTTGCTCGGGGGCGCCGCACTGGCCGGCGCGCGTCAGATGCTGCGCGCGCAGCGTGCCGAGG
>DATHUZ010000791.1:0-7640 GCA_035461725.1 Anaerolineae bacterium | reverse complement strand
GGTAGGGCACCACGTCGAGGATGACCGTGACCTGCGGGTATTGGGCCATGAACTGGTCGAGGATGGTCTGCATTACCTCGGCTTCTTTGCCGTCGGCATAGTAGGTGAAGCGCAGCTCGGCGGCTTGGACGGCAGGCGCCGCCGGTGCTCCACCGGCCTCGGCGATGGCGTCGTCGATGTCCTGCTGGAGACGCTGGATGGCCTCGTCGAGGGTCAGCTCGCCGGTGAGGTACTGGGCGATGCGGTTGGCGCTGTTGCGATAGTAGGCAAAGGCGAAGGGGTGGACGTTGAGCGCCCACGCCTGATCCTGGAGCTTGGGCACCTCAGCGGTAAAGGCCTCGAGGGCGCCGAGCACCGACTCGTTGTCGGTGTCGAACTCGACGCCGGCTGAGGCGACCGCCTCGTTCGCCGGCAGGGCCAGCGTGCCGGCCGAGAAGGTGGCATAGTTCTCCGGTTGCACCAGGTACTCCATCAGGAGCGCCACGGCTTCCGGGTATTCCGTGTCGGCAAAGGCGACGACGGCAGAGCCGCCGGCGATGCCCGTGGAGCCGCCGGGGCCGGACGGGTTGGGGACGACGACCCAGTCGAAGGCGTCGCCCACGTCGGTGGCGAGGCCGCCGACCTGCCAGCTTCCGGACATGCACATGACGGTGTCGCCGCTCTTGAAGCCGTCGATGCAGCTATTGAGGCTGTCGCCGATGAGCCATACCTCGGCCTGGGTGATGTTCTCCTCGTGCCAACCGTGGAGCAGCTCGGCAAAGGCGCGAAAGCCGGGGGTGTCGATCTGGAAGGTGCCGGCGTCGTCGATCAGGGTGGCGCCCATGCTCATGGCGGGGCCGGCAAAGCGGTGGCCGGTGCGGTCGATGGCGATGGCGTACTGGACGTCCGTGGCCTCGGCCACCTGCCTGGTGAGGTCGGTCCACTCTTCCCAGGTGGTGCCCTCGCCGCCCATCTCGACGCCGGCCTGGTCAAAGAGGGTCTTGTTGACAAAGGGGCCGGTGATGGTCAGGGCGTCGGGAAAGCCGTGGATGGCGCTCGTGTCACCCTCGTCGCGCATGGCGGCGAGGATGGGTGCGGGAAAGTTGTCCTCAAAGAGGCCCGGGTCCTGCAGCAGCGGGCGAAGATCGAGCAGGGTGCCGCGGAAGGCGCCAAAGTTGGTGATGCGCGCCAGGTCGGGGCCTTCGCCCGTCTGGACCTGCACGGGAAGCTGCTCGTCGATCGTCTGGTAGGGCACCACGTCGAGGATGACGTGGATGTCAGGGTTGTCGGCCATGAACTGGTCGAGGATGCCCTGCATTACCTCGGCTTCCTTGCCGTCGGCATAGTAGGTGAAGCGCAGCTCGGTCACCTCGACGGCGGGCACTTCTGTCGGCTGTGCCGCAGGTGCCTCGGTCGGCGCCGGTACGGCCGTGGGCTGTTCAGCCTGGGCCGCTGTGGGTGCTGGTGCCGCGGGCTCGGGTGTTGCCCCGCACGCAGACAGCAGCATCGCCAGGATGATCAGGGTCGCAAACAGGGTTCTCACTTTCATCTTGCTCTCCTCCTCGTGTTCTGCTCTTCTATGTCATGCAAAACCAATGCGGACGTGCGCGTGCGCGCTCAGATCTGAATCTCCACCTCCTTTCCCGCTGTCACAGGCGCAGCACAGGCAGTTTCAGCATCTTGCTCAAAGCGAGCAGGGCGGGCACGTGATCGCCATAGGTGAGCGACACGTGATGCTCCAGCCCCTCGCTCAGCATCACGTCGAGCACCTCGCGGGCAGGCCGGTCAAAGCGCAGCACGCCCGAAGTACCGGTGAAACTCATCGGCGCGCGCAGCATCTCGCCGCCGGCGACGACCAGGCGATACTCTCCCGTCGCTTCGCTCAGCCGCGCCACCGTCACCCGCCCGGGCTTGAGTGGAAACTCTATCAGGAGCGGCAGCCGCCTGTTCGAGTGGATGGTCGCCCGCGGCCGCACCAATGGATCGGCCATGGAGAGCGGCGCGAGGCCACAGTGCCACACGACGACAGCATCTGCGTCCAGGTCGAACGACACGACGTCGGTGCCAAACGCGGGCTCGCCCGAGATCCACTGCAGGATCATCTGTGTCAGTGTGCCGTTGACGTCGGCCTCGCAGCTACACGGCGTCCCCTCATCGCTGAGCATCGACATGGCGCCACACGCGGCGCACCCGAGCTCGGTAAAGAACTCGGGCCAGCACCGGATGGCCAGACCGGCCAACCCTTGCTCTGCTGCGATTCGCCCGAGAGCGAGGTAGGTACCCAACGACTTGATTACCGCCCCCTGATCCACCTCGGCCAGTCCGTCCAGCCGCGTGCGCAGTTCCTCGTACACGCGATCGACCAGGCCGCGGGGGACTTGTCGCACGGCGTCGAACGCCTCGTCAAGCCCCACCTTCACCACGTCTACACCAAAGTGGTGTGCGAGACCCTGCTCATCCACCTGGCAGGTGTCGAGGCCGGCCGGATTGTCGCCCACCCTGCCGAGCCGTGCCCCGCGCAGCAGACGTCGCGCGCGGCCGGCCAGCGCCAGGGTCCGCACACGGTCGATGACGGACGGACCGCCCGGCGCAGCATAGACGTACTCATAGTCATAGCCGGCGCGTCTCAGTGCGTGGCCGGCCAGGTTGATGCCGCAGAAGGAGTTGAGACGCAGCCGGCCGCCGGTGCGCTCCTCAGGCAGCGCCCAGAGGAGCAGGGGCGCATCCACTGCCTCTGCCAGGCTTTTGACCATTGTGCTGTCGGCAAAAGTGGCCTGCAGGACGACGAGGAGATCGAGATGCTCGCCGGCCAACTGCGTAGCAGCCTGCCGTGCAGCCTCCAGATCGGTGACGAGACCGTCGGGCCCTATCGGCTCGTAGCCGGCGCCACGCAGGTGGTGGCGTACCGCCTGCGCCATCTCGGTGGCCAGGGGAACGTCAAAGGTGGTGCGGGCCAGGGCGACGAGGCCCGGCCTCAGATCGTGTGCTTCTATCACGTCGTCACCTCTGGTGGTTGGTAGAAAAAGGCATCCAGCGCCAGGGCGGCGGCGCCGATCACGCCTGCCTGCGAGCCAAAGCGCGTGGTCTCTACACGTACCTGATCGCCGAGTCCGGCAAAGGCACGCTGGCGCATCACCCGCTCGATGGTCGGCAGGAGCAGATCCTGCCCCTGTGCGCACAGCCCGCCGAGCACGATCAGGTCGGGGTTTAACACGTTCACCAGGTTGGCCAGGGCGATGCCGAGAAAGCAGGCCCGCTCTTCGAGCATGGCACGCGTCGCCTCGTCGCCCGCCCGTGCCGCCGCCAGCACACGATCGATCTCGCTGCCCTGGCCCGTGCGCAGCGATTCGGCCAGGATGCCCTCAGGGGCGCTGCCGGCGAGCTGCTGCGCGAGTCGCACGATCACCGGCTCGGAAACGAGCGTCTCCAGGCAGCCGGTGTTGCCACACCGGCATGGCTCTCCCCCGTCAGGGACGATGGTGATGTGACCGATCTCTCCCGCCCCGGCGGCACTGCCGCGAAAGAGCTGCTCGCCGACCACCAGGCCGGCGCCGACGCCGACACGCGCGTAGACAAAGGCCAGGGCGTGGACCCCTTTTCCTGCGCCGAACAGCGCTTCGCCCAGCGCCATCGCCCGCGCATTGTTGTCGACGCATACAGGCAGCGCCAGGTCGCGCGACAGCCAGTCGCGCACGGGAACGTTGTGCCATCCCAGGTTCGGAGCCACGACGTTGACCCCGGTGCGGGGGTTGACGAGCCCTGACGCACCCACCCCGACGCCGACGATCCTGGTACAGTCGATGCCGGCCAACTCGACGACGTCGCGCACGAGACGGGCGGCGTGAGCCAGCACTTCTTCGGGCGGCTGTTCCAACGGGTGAGCGAATGACAGGGAGGCGAGGGGGCGAGCGCATAGGTCGGTGACTGCGACGCGGATGCTGCCCACGCCGACGTGGACGCCGGCTGCATAGCGCGCGTCGGGAACGAGTCGCAGCGATGTGCGCGGCCGCCCTACCCGTGGGCGGCTCGGTTTCTGTAACCCGTCCTCGACGAGGATGCCCTGATCCAGGAGCTCCGAGATGAGATTGGAGATGGTCGTAGTCGACAGGCCGGTGAGCTCTGCCAGGCGGACACGCGACACCGGCTCGCGCTGGCGCAGGATGGAAAGCACGGCGCTCAGGTTGTGCGCCTTGACCTTGCTGATGTTGCTGCCCGCGTACAGTGGCAGGTTTGTCATCGACGACCCCGGCACAATTAATTAAGACAGATGAAAAACTAATTGCCAGGAGATTATACCTTTTTCCCTGCTGGATGTCAAGTGCTGCGTGCCGGGGGTCGGGGGGCGCGCACGCCGGGCCACTACTGATCTCACTGCCGGGTACCCCCTTGGGTGCCGTCGTCTGGCCCGGAGCAAGCGGCCGCTTGATCAAAATTACGAACCTGTCATTGCGCGGCGCCGTCGTTTGGAGCCGAAGCAATCCCCCGGGCGGTAAGTGAGGATTGATTCGCTCGCTGGCGCTCGCAATGACAGGTTCGTGAGTGGCGAGTGGTCCGGCCACCCGGTTTACCTGCGTGCTGTCATAGGCAAAAAGACCCGGTAGATGACCTCACCGGCGTGGACGACGATCTGGGACGTGACCGGCGCCGACATTTCCTGTCCGTCCGTAGCCTGGTAGACAAAGGTGACGATGCCGTCGAAACCAACCGGCGCCGTGTAGATCAGGCTGCCAGAGACGTCCAGGTGCAGCGCGCCGGTGGCAACATCCTGCACCAAGATGGCGGTCAGTGGGTCGCAGTTGGCGTCGACGTCATTGCTGAGCACGCTGGCGCCAGGCGCCACGCGCAGCACCCCACCAGAGGTGGTGAACGAGTCGCTGTGGGCCAGCGGCGGCGCGTTGAGGACCGTGATGCCGGCCTCGTCCGCGTTGTTGCCCATCTCTGCATCCACCTCTGCCGCCCCGATTTCCACGCTGTTGGAAACATAGGTCCCGGCCGCCAGGCAGCGTGTGAGCGCGCCGGTGATCCGGATTGTGCCGCCGGCCCCCGCTGCCAGGGGCGCTACCTGCCAGGCGTAAGGCACATCGCCTAGTGGTGTGATGGGCAGGGTGGATTCGTACGACACGCCCGACAGGGAGTCGAGTGGCACGACGTCGGTCACGATCACGCCGGTGGCGGGCTGTGGGCCATAGTTGGTAAAGGCCAGGGTGTAAGTGATCTGGACGGCGGGTGGTGCCTGGACAATAGGCAGGTATTGACTGATCGCGAGATCGGCACCTCCGGCGGCCTCGTACGCGCCCAGGTCCACCTGCCCGGCAAAGCGTGCGCTGCCGTCGAGGTCGAAGGGCACCGGTTCGGCGGTGTCGCCGTCGCCGTCGAGGTCGTACGTGTCGGCGGGCAGCGCGCTGTCGTCGCCCACGTCGAGGGCAGGCGAGGTGGGCTGCAGGCGCAGATCGCCATAGTCGTCATCGGGGGTGCCCCAGGCGCCGTCCGCTCCCGGATCGGGATGGCGCACAAAGAGGGGGTCGGCGTCTATGATGCCGGTGCCGCCTGCAAAGCCACCCTCTACCAGGCTGTCGCGCACGGTGGACGCCCCCTCGGCGTCATAGATCTCGGGCTGCCCGGCGCGCGCGCTGTTGCCCCACAGGATGCCATTGATCAAGATCGCGTGGGGCAGGCCCAGGTCCAGGTAGGCGTTTGCCAGGGCGCCGCCCTGGCCGGAGGCCCGGTTGGCACTGAAGGTGACGTTGGTCAGCGTGGCGGCGCCGCCGGCATTGTACAGCGCGCCGCCATCGCCGCCGGCCTGGTTGCCGGAAAAGAGCACGTTGGTGAGGGAGGCATTGGCGGTGCTGCCATACTGGTCGAGGGCCATCCCGCCGCCATGGCCGGCGGCAACGTTGCCCTGAAACGTGACGCCGATCAGGACGGGGGCGGCGTGGCCGCCATAGACGCTGATCACTCCAACCCCGCCTCCGCTGCCGCCCGACCTGTTCCGCTCAAACTCGACGTCGATCAGCACCGGGCTGCTGGTCCCAGAATAGGCGCGGCTGAGCATGCCTCCGCCAGAGCCCCCAGCTTCGTTCGCACGGAACGTCACACCCTTGAGGAACGGGCGGCTGGTTCCCGAGAGGTCGGGGTAGTTATAGATCGCACCGCCGCCATCGACCGCGCGGTTGTTCTGAAACAGCGAATCGTGGACCACCGGGCTCGCCTCGCCACTCTCACTGTAGGCGACGTTGGCCATCCCGCCACCGTCTGACGCCTCGTTGCCGTCAAAGGTGACACTCACCAACGTGGGGCTGGCGGTGCCATAGAAACCGTTGTTATGAATTCCGCCACCGGCAGCGGCAGCCAGGTTGCCGGACAGGAGAACGTTCTCCAACGTCGGGCTGCTGATGCCACCTTCCGTGCCCTCATGGTAGATCCCACCGCCGTTGGTGGCCTGATTTCCACGAAAGACGAGCGCGACGATTGCCGGACTGCAGACGCCCTCGTCCTGAGCACCCGATCCGATGGTCCGCCCGGCCCGGCAGTAGAGGCCACCACCGCGATCCTGGGGGTAGGATCCGCCGGCCTGCCCGGCGGTGATGATGAGGCCATCGACGACCGTGTTGCCTGTAATCGGATGCGGGCTGCGCCCATCCAGGTAGAGCACGTGGTAGGCGTTCACACCCTGGACGTCGACCCAGGTCTCGGCGATACCGTTGCCGTCGACGTTTAGGTCGTTGCGGTCCACGTCGGCGCTCAGCACCGTGGGGTAGGCCACCGGGTCGCGCTGGTCAAACGCAGTGGCTCCCGACCCCGGGTCAAAGCCGCCGTAGAGCCGCAGCCCGTCCCGGGCCAAGGTGAACGACTCGTCGGGGCTGCCGGGCACATGGTCGCCGTCCGCGTCGACGTCAGGATAGTAAACGCCGGCGGCGATCCAGATTTCGAGGGCCGGGTCGGGTGCCGTGTTGACCTCGTCGAGGGCGTCTTGCAGGTGGACGTAGGCGTCGGCCCAGGAGGTACCGTCACCGGCGCCGGTGGCGTCGACGTCGACGTAGAGAACAGTGGCCGGCTGCTGCGCGGTGACACCGTGCGCGAGCGCGCCAGCGAGGAGGGCGGTGACGACCAGGACCGGCACGAGCCAACGACGGCCCGTGCGCGCCACGAACGATGGGGGGAATTCCACTCTTTTCATCTCACTTGTTCCTTCCATGTGTCCCGGCACGAGCCGGACACGGGATGTGGCGACAAAGGAACCCATTCACTGGCCGATCCACAACGTGAGGCACAAAGAGATCGTTGGACGACAGGATCCTGAAAGGGGCAGACGGTCGCCGAGTCACAGATATAGACTTACGAACGGCGAAACGTCAGAGTGGACAGCGACCGTGCTGACCAGCGCGGCGACGGCGGGATAGAAGACCTGGTGTGCAGACAGCACAAATCTTGGGGGAAAATGGAATGCCGCCGACCATCCTTGGTGAGCTCTCCTACGGCGGGCGGTGCAGCAGACGAACTAGTCCTATGATATCAGGTTTTCTTCAGTAGTCAAGCCCCGAGTGTGACAGTTGGGGCAGGCGCTCTTGGGCCGGCGTTGTGCATGTCCGGTCTGGAGGAGGCCCGAGGTTGCAGTGGCAAGCCGCTTACTCGGGGTGGCTTCACGCGTCACAGCTTCCCCG
>DATHUZ010000790.1:0-2427 GCA_035461725.1 Anaerolineae bacterium | reverse complement strand
AAGGCCCGCGTGCTCCGCGAGCACAGCCAGCAAGACGAACTCTGTTGGGGTCAGATCTACAAGCTCACCGTCGACCCAGACCTGCCGGCTGCCGGTGTCGATCCGCACATGCCGAAACGCGAGCGTTGTTGCGCCCGACGGGCCGGCAGCGTCACGCAGGCGGCGCAGGGAGGCCTTGACGCGCGCCACCAGCTCGCGTGGGCTGAACGGCTTGGTCACATAGTCGTCGGCGCCGACGGACAATCCCACGATCTTGTCGGTCTCTTCCGATTTGGCGGTGAGCATGATGACGTACGCGTCCGATTCGCGGCGCAGGCGGGTGAGGACCTCGATGCCGTCCATGCCGGGCAGCATGACGTCGAGCACGACCAGGTCCGGCTTGAAGGCGCGCGCTGCCTGGAGACCTGATGGCCCGTCCGGCGCGGTATAGACCTCGTATCCCCCGCGCCGCAAGTAGGCGCTCACCAGGTCGAGGATGCTCTGTTCATCGTCGACGACGAGGATCTTGGCCTCTGGCATCGTCCTCCCCCCCTACCCGCCTCAGGTGCCTGCGGCAAGGGTGCCGCGGCCATCCACGCATGTTATGGTACACGACGAAGGGGGGATTGTCACGCGCTGATTCTCCCCGCCCGACAGGCCTGCCGGCAGATGATCGAAACGGCGCTCCAGGCCGAGCATGGTCAGCAGCTCGACCGCCCGCTCACCGGCGTGCCGGCCCTTTGCACCGGCCATGTTCATCACCAGCTCGACGTTCTCACGCGCCGTCAGCGCGTCGAGCCGGTTGTAGGCCTGAAAGACGAATCCCACCCCCTCGAGGCGCAGTGCCGCGCGCTCGCGCCGGCGCGCGGCAGTCACGTCCCGGCCCTGGATTTTGTCTACTCATTCCTGCTTCTACCCCCTCTTGCTGTTCCGGCCCGAGGTCAGGACCCGCGGCGCCGGGCCTTGGGTCGCTGTGCCGGCCGCCCCATCTCGGGGCATGCGTAGCGAGCCGGGTCACATTCAAACTCTGCCTTGTATCCAGTATACCCTGATCTTCAGACCTTGTCCAGTGCAGTTTCACGTAACCGGAATCAGGCAAAACGGCTTGTTGAACCAGGACTGTGGCGGGTGAACGAGCATGAGAAAAACATCTCCCGAAATGTATCATCTGTGGTTACCTCGATACAAGGAGCAGTAACGTGAAAAAAAGCATAGACCTGCGCCTCCCGCCAGGGGCCGGACGCCGCGGCGGCGAGCACGTGATGCACAGGTGGGTCATGGACGCGCCCGACATCCGCTGGTCGGCCCTGACCCGGCACGCCAAAGAGGGCCACGAAGAGGATGGCAGAGACGCCCAAGAAGAACAGACAGAGTACGACGAACAGGAGCACGAGCACGCGGCGCAACTCTATTTCCCTCCTCGAATCCCCCCCCTTATCCCCTACCTGGGGGATGACAGATCCCCCCGGTGTCGGCTATACTGTGACTATGCGCCAGTGGGGCAGGCAATCATTGGGAGCACGGGGATGAACAGAACAAACCACACCAACCGCAAAAACGTCGCCCTCCTCTCCCTCACCCTGGGCATCGTCATGCTCGGGTTCGGGATGGTGATGCCGATCATGCCGTTTTACGTCGAAAGCATGGGCGCCAGCGCCACCGAGCTGGGGCTGCTGGTGGCCATCTCGCCCTTCATCCAGCTCGTCGCCTCTCCGATCTGGGGCGGCATTTCCGACCGGCACGGGCGCAAGCCGGTGCTGGCCGCCGGCTTGCTCGGCTATGCCCTCTCGATGCTCTTCTTTGGGCTCTCCACCGAGCTCTGGATGCTCTTTGTCGCGCGCGGAGTCGGCGCGCTCCTGTCGGCGGCGACCATGCCCACGACCATGGCCTACGTCGGCGACAGCACGGCCGACGAGGAGCGGGGCGGTGGGATGGGCGCGCTGGGCGCCGCCACCGGGTTGGGCATGGTCCTCGGCCCGGCGCTCGGCGGCCTGTTGGGCAGTCACTCCCTCTCCACGCCCTTTTTCCTCACCGCCGCCGTCTGCCTGGTCACCCTGCTGCTGGTGCTCCTCTTCCTGCCCGAGTCGCTGCCGCCGCAGGCCGGGCGCCAGGCGGCGGACCGCATCCAGCCGCTCGCCGGGGTGCGGTCGCTCTGGCGCAAGCTGTTCGGCTCGCTCGGCGTCCTCTTTTTCATGGCCTTCCTCGTCAGCTTTGGCCTGACCAACTTTCAGGGTATCTTTGGCTACTATGCCCTGCAAAAGTTCGGCTACGGCACGCGCGAAGTCGGCTGGATCCTGACCGTCGTCGGCATCGTGGCCGCGCTCACCCAGGGGGTGCTCACCGGCCCCCTCACCAAAAAGTGGGGCGAAGCCACCGTCATCAAGGCCACACTGCTGGGCAGCGCGGTCACCTTTGCCCTGCTGTTGGCGGCCGATAACCTGCCGGCGG
>DATHUZ010000789.1:0-5274 GCA_035461725.1 Anaerolineae bacterium | reverse complement strand
CAGGACCACGCACTCGGCCTCCGGAAAGAGCCCAAGCGGGTCGATCAGGATGGGGCGCAGCCCGGCACGTACGGCGCCAATCACGTCGGCCCAGTAGTTGTCCCCGACATAGATACACCGTCCCGCCGTCGCGCCCAGCCGGTTGAGGGCCGCGTAAAAGATGGCCGGGTGAGGCTTGGGCTGGCCCACCTCACCCGACGACAGCGTGAGGTCAAAGTGGCGGCGCAGATCGAGCGTGTCGAGCAGCTCGTGAAAGCGCGGCACATCCTGGCGGTTCGTCAGCAACCCAAGTGGATAACCCCGGCTGCGCAGGCCGTCGAGCGTGTGCCACACCTCGTCCGGAATGTGATACGTCAGCTCGACATCGTCGAACTGCGCCGTCACCCTGTTGGCCAGCAGATCCAGGTCCCCTTCAACCCCCATCGCTTCGAGCAGGTGCCGGTTAAAGTGGTGCCAGAACTCGTCCGTCGACAGCCCGGCAATCCGGTCGCGGATCACGGGATCGACGAAATACTCGTGCCGCACGCGCCGCCCCACCCGCTCCTGCTCGCGGGTGAGCGGCTGCCCGATGGTCGCGCAAAAGCGCACGATCACGTCCATGCTGTCCGGCTCGTGAAAGATGAGCGTGCCGTCCAGGTCGAAAAAGATCACGTCCACGTGCACCAGGCTCACCGCTTCCATCGTCCCCCACCCGGCGCGCTCTTGGCAGTCAAGGCCGCCCGGGCAAGGCTATTGCCGGTCGGTTCGGCCATGCGCACACCTCCTCGGAGCATTTTGCCTATTATAGCCGACAGCCGCGGAAAGGGCAAAGAGCCCGATCCTGGATTCACCAAATCCATAATTAACATACTTTTAATTGACTTTTTCCTCTGCGGGTGATAGAATGACCCTGGCCAGATTCTCTCGAGGGAGCAGAGATGTTCGACACGACTTTTTTGATCCTTGCCGCCATCCTGTTGGGTGGCGCACTATTGAGTGGTTTCCTAAAGGCACGGGCGCGCGATCGCTGCCTGCGCCAC
Organism: Anaerolineae bacterium; assembly: GCA_035461725.1. Lineage (GTDB taxonomy): Bacteria > Chloroflexota > Anaerolineae > JAAYZQ01 > JAAYZQ01 > JAFGIA01. Next base: position 4,255 of record DATHUZ010000789.1, on the reverse strand, counting down.
TTTGCCGGCTATCACGTCACGCTCGAGCGCACCGACGGTCGCCTCGTGTGGGGTGAGATGGTCCTCTACCCCAACGCCCTGGAGCTCGTCTACCGCAGCGACGTGCAGGACGAGCACCACGTCGAGACCAGCTACGTGCTCTACAAAGAAGAGTACCCTCAGATCCAGGCCATCTACCGTTACTGTGACGAGCTGGGCTCTGAGCAGTGGGCCAAGCGGGCACGAGATCTGGAGGAGAGTTTTCATCCCGGGCTCGGCCTCCGCCTGCGCCGCCGCGTGCGAAACGTCTTTAACCTGGCCATCGAATCCGCCGGCCAGGCCATCGGCATCCTCGTCGGCCAGGTCCACTCCTCCTCCTCCCGCGGCATCACCTCCTCCGGAGAGGATTATCTGAACGCCCTCAGCCAGAACCTGGTCGGCTATGTCGGCACGAGCTACGACCCCCTTCTCGAGCGCTACGTGGGCACTCGTGTCGTCGTCGAGGTCACCGAAGGCGACGTCGTGTACGAGCACGTCGGCATCTTGAAGGACTATACCGCCGACTTTCTCGAGATCCTCGACGTCCACTATCCCAACCGGTCCACCGTCCAGATTCGAGCCGAGGACTGCTGCGAGGAGCAGCGCCTGCGCGTGGTGCGCGAGGGCGACGTCCTGCACGTGGCGAACGTCGGCGAGCAGTCGCTCCTGCTTCAGCACCTGCGCGTCGGCGGCGAGGCCAAGCCCCTCAACGCCGTCCTCGATACGAACGACATACTCGACCTGCACCTGGACAGCGCCGCCGGCAGCCAGGACGCTGAGCTCGTGGTCAAGATCGTGCGTCACCTCGACTGGATCGTGCCGCGCTCTCATGCCGTCATCCGCCACAAGGCCGAGCGCTACGATCCCGACCAGGTATTCGACATCGGCTTTGTCCTCAAGCTCGACCGCCATCGGGGAGACGAAGAGCGCTATCTCCACCTCCTCGAGCGCGACCCCGAAGACGCCATCAGCGCCGTCGCCCTCGGCCAGCTTCTCTTCCAGCGCGGTGCCTTTGACGGCGCCGAGCATTGGTTCCGCCACGCCCTCGCCCGCCGCCAGAACCTGCCCGACGGCGGCAAGCTGGCCGAGCGCCAGCTCCGCTACATCCGCCACAAGCGCGCCGGCCGCCCCGCCGCCTGATCCATCCGCCGCCTCTCCCCCACCCATCCACTCTTGCACAAACGGCCCGTATCTGGTAAACTAGGGTCATACCGGCGAGGGAGAGCGAATGGCAGCCCAGGCACTCTATCTAAAATATCGTCCCCGGACCTTTGATGCGGTGGTCGGGCAGGAGCACGTCACGCGCACCCTGCGCAACGCGCTGGCGCAGGGGCGGCTGCGCCACGCCTACCTCTTTTGCGGGCCGCGCGGCACGGGCAAGACCACCACCGCGCGCCTGCTTGCCAAGGCCGTCAACTGCCTGGCCCCCCAGCCCGAGCGCCCCTGCAACGCCTGCACCCTGTGCACCGCCATCAACGAGGGCCGGCTCCTGGACCTGATCGAGATCGACGCCGCCAGCAACCGCGGTATCGACGAGATCCGCGACATTCGTGAAAAGATCGGCTTTCGCCCCAACGAGGCAAGTTTCAAGGTCTACGTCCTCGACGAGGCGCACATGCTCACCGACCCGGCCTTCAACGCCCTGCTCAAGACGCTCGAAGAGCCGCCGCCCCACGTCATCTTTGTTCTCGTCACCACCGACCCACAGAAAATTCCGGCCACCATCACCTCGCGCTGCCAGCGATTCGACTTTCGGCGCGTCGGGCTGCAAGACCTCGTCGGCCGGCTGCGCTACATCGCCACACAAGAGGATCTCGAGGTTGAGCAACAGGCCCTTGAGCTGATCGCGCACCAGAGCACCGGGGCGGTGCGCGATGCCATTAGCCTGCTCGATCAGATGACCAGCTATGGTGACAAGATCACGCTTGACCAGGTGCAGATGGTGCTCGGCACCGTCGCCGGCGAGGCGGCAGGCAGACTGGTGGCCTGCCTGGCCGGCGACGATGTGCCTGGAGGGCTCGACGTCATCAACCGCAACATGGCCGAAGGAGCCGACCCACGCCAGTTCGCCCGCGAGGTCGTCGAGTATCTGCGCGGTCTGCTGCTGATCAAAGAGGGGGCGGGCACCCACCTCCTGAACGCCACCGCCGAGCAGGCGGCCGAGATGGAAGCGCTCGCGGCACGCATCACCCTCGACAGGCTGCTGCGCGCCATCAGGCTCTTTAACGACGCCGCCACCGACCTGAAGCGCGGCTTTCAGTCTATCCCGCAGCTTGCACTCGAGATGGCCTTCGTCGAGAGCCTGCACACCACCCCAGGCGGCGAGGCCGTGCAGCCCGTGCCGGCGCCACACGCCACGCCCTCGCGGCCGCCCGCGGCTGCACGCAGGCCCGACGAACCGCCTGCTCAGCAGTCACAGCCGGCCGACTCCCCTTCGCCGCCACCGGCTGCCGGGCCGGCTGAACAGCGGCACGACACACCCCAAGCTGGCGCTTCCGAGCCGCCGCGCACCGCCGCCGAGCCCGAGTCGCGCCCGGCAGCGTCGGACGGCGTCTCGATCGCCCAGGTGACCGCCGCGTGGGACCAGGTGCTCGCCGCGGTGCGCCGCCGCAACCCCACTTCCGAGGCCGCACTCCGCTCCGGCTGCAGGGCGGTAGAAGTAAACGGCGGTGAGGTTGTCATCACCTTTCCCTACCCTGTCCTGCGCGACAAACTGGCGCACCCGCAGCGCCGAATGGAGATCCAGGAAGCGCTGAGCGACGTCGTCGGCATTCCGTGCAGTGTCAAGTTGGTGCTCGCCGCCGAGTACCCGCCGAGCCAGGTGCCCCAAGACGCGCCTGCCGGCCCCTACACCGCCGCCGAGCACACACCGAACCGGGTGGTGAAAGAAGCACCGCCCGCGCAAGAGACGCGCGGCCCGGCTGTCAGCGCCCCGCCAACCGCCACAGCCGCCGACCAAGATCCCGGGCTCGACCCGAACGAGTTGAAACGTATCTCCCGCTGGGCAGAGCAGCGTGGCGGGCACGTCATACCCTGATCCTGCCGGCCCGTCAGCGGACCGGCGGTCGTACCTGATGAGGAGGAACCAGAAATGGCAAAAGGCAAAGGACGTAGAATTCGCGCCAACCAGCCGGGCGGCAAGCCCGACATGCGCCAGCAGATCCAGTTCTTGCAGGAGCAGATGCTCCAGACCCAGCAAGACCTGGGCGAACAGACCGTCACCGCCACCGCCGGCGGCGGCGTCGTCGAGGTCGTCATGAACGGGCACCAGCGCGTCGAATCGATCACCATCGATCCCGAAGTGGTCGACCCCGAGGACGTCGAGATGCTCCAGGACCTGATCATCGCCGCCGTCAACGAGGCGATCGAGCGGTCGCAGGGCCTGGCTGCCGAGCAGATGTCCGCGCTCACCGGCGGCCTCGGGCTCGGCGACCTGGGCAGCATTCTAGGATAGGAGCCTGCATGGCCGCAGTCATCCCCGAGCCGGTCACCCGGCTGATCGAGGCATTTTCCCAGCTTCCGGGCATCGGCCCCAAGACCGCGTCGCGTCTCACCTTCTACATGCTGCGCCGGCCGCCCGAGCAGGCCGCGGCGCTCGCCGACGCCCTGCGCGACCTGAAAGAGCGCATCGTCTACTGCCAGACGTGCTACAACATCACCGAGACGAGCCCGTGCGCCGTCTGCCAGGACGAGGCGCGCGACCGGGCACTCGTGTGTGTCGTCGAAGAGCCCCTCGACGTGCTCGCCATCGAGCGCACCGGCGAGTACAAGGGGCTCTACCACGTCCTGCATGGCGCCATCTCGCCGGTCGACGGCATCGGGCCCGACGAGCTGCGCATCGACGAGCTGATGCGCCGCCTGAGCAACCAGCCCGTGCGCGAGGTGCTGATCGCCACCAACCCGAACCTGGAGGGCGAGGCCACCGCCATGTACCTGGCGCGCCTGCTGCAAGCGCGCGGCGTGCGCGTCACCCGCCTGGCGCGGGGCCTGCCGGTCGGCGGCGACCTCGAATACGCCGACGCCGTCACCCTCTCCCGGGCCCTCGAAGGCCGCCAGGAGATGTAAAACCGACCGGGGTGCCTGGCACAGTCGTCCGTGAGGGGGCGACTGTGCCAGGCACCCTGACCTACGCATTCCTCGTGCGCCTCGATCAGCCCGGCGGGCCGGGCACGCTGCGGGGCGAACTCGACAAGGGCGACAGCCCCTGGCCGCCGCTCTTGTACACGCAACTAGCGGG
>DATHUZ010000788.1:0-4223 GCA_035461725.1 Anaerolineae bacterium | reverse complement strand
CTTGTTTGCGTCGTCAACCTTGGCGTCCAGATACTGTTCGATCATGATCCTCTCGTTCTAAATGGCCATTCGCCATCGCTAATCGACATCAGGAGTTGAGCAATATCCAATATCTGATATCGCTTCTCTATTATCGACTTAACATCGCCTCCGCTGCCCGCACCACATCCGCGACAACCACGTCCTTCAGGTCGGGCCCTGTCACGCCTGCGTGGCCGCCGCCGGACGGGGGGCCGTAACGCTCGACCTGGCTGCCATCGTGAACGACGAGGCACGGTGTGCCGACGGCGTAGGCGACGTGGGCGGGGCCCGAGTCGTTGCCGATCAGCAGGTCGAGCCGTGCCACAAGGGCCGCGAATGCCGCGAGCGGCGTGCCGGCAGCAAAGTTGCGGCACGGCGCGGCATTACCGGTCGCCTCGTCGATCTCGTTCGCCGCCACTTCTGCCAGGCCGACGTCGTTCCGCCCACCCAGCACAATGAGGGTGCCGCCTTGCCGCCGCCAGAGCTCGGCGCCCACGCGGCCGAGGTGACGTGGATTCCAGCGTCGGCCCGGCTCTTGGGCGCCAGGATGGAGGCCGATGAGTGGCCGCTCCTCGGCACCGATCAGCGCCTCGGCCACGGCGTCGTCTTTATCCCGCACCGGCCATTCCGTCTCGCGTCCCTGTGATGGGACGCCGAGGAACTCGGCGAGGGCGAGGACGCGATCCACCTCGTGCCCCTCGCGCGGGATGGGCAGCGCCGCGTCGAGCAGGTCGGCGCGGTCACTGCTGCGCACGAACCCCGCGGTGTGCCGCGCCCCGAGCATCAGGGTGAAGGGGTTCGAATAGACCCCCGACTCGTACATCTGGACCGCCAGGTCAAAGCGCCGTGCCTGCATGGCCGTGAAAAAGGCGAGGGCGCGCTGCGCGTCGAAAAGCTGCTCGGCGATCCCCGGAAAGCCGGGGAACGCGACGTACTCGTCGAAATAGGGCAGGCGCGTCGCCAGGTCGCGCAGCAGGGGCAGCGTGACGATCGTGATCCTCGCTTCCGGCAGCGCAGCGCGCAGCGCGCGGAATGTGGGCGTGGCGCACAGAAAATCGCCCAGCCGCGACGGCCGGACCAACACCATGCTGCGCGGAGGCGCCGGCAGCCGCCCCAGCAGTCCGGCTGCAAATGGATCGGCGCTCACGCCGGCCCACCCCCGCCGCCGGTGGAGGCTGGAGCTTGCTCGGGCAAACCGGCACCCCGAGCAAGCTCGGGCCTCCAGAGCCAGTCCGCCGGGGTGCGCATGGCCTCTGGTCCGTTACTGTGCGCTATGGCCGTCGACTGGCTCAAAGCCATACTCGGCATAGATCTCGGCTGCTTCAGAGCCGACCAAAAAGGTGGCGAAATCGGCGACAGCCTGCGCGTGCACGGCGCCCCGCACTATGGCCACTGCCGTCTTGCCGACGGCATTGTGCGCCTCGGGGATCTCGACATAGTCGACCGGGTGCCCCAGCCGCTGCTGGAAGAGCGCCTCGGTGATCCACACCACGCCAGCATCTGACTCGCCGTGCAGGACGCGCAGCGGTGTCTCGCGATGGTGGATCTGGGTGATGAACGTCGTGCCGTCGGCCACCTTGGCTTCCATCACCGCGCCGGACAAGGCCTGCCCGCCCGCCTTTTTGAGCGCGTCGACCGCCTTTTCGGCGATCCCTTCCGTCTCCAGGTTGGGCATCGCCACGCGCACGTCGTCGCGGTCCAGGTCCGCGAGTCCGCGGATGCCCTTCGGGTTGTCCCGGTAGACCATGATCGCCAGCCGGTTGGACAGATACGCGCGAGGCGCTTCTACCAGGCCGTCGTCGTGCAGCCGCTTGACCCGTTCCGAACCAGCGACAAACACGTCGGCTGGCACGTCGATACAGAGGTTGCCCATCACCAGGCTGCCGGTGCGCAACTGGCGCTCCACGATGCCCGGCGGCAGCGTCTCGTAGTAGATGCGCGGGTACACGGGATACGCCTGCCGAAAGGCCTCCATCAGTGGTGGGAGCACCATGAATTGGTTGCCCCCGAACAAGATCACCAGGTCGGGGCGGTAGGGCGTGCCGTGCAGGTCGGGCGCATTGTCGACGCACGGCACCGTGAATCGCACTCCGCCCTGCGGTGGGCTGCTCCAGGGGGGAGCATAGTCGCCTGCTCTGAGCCCTGTCATCGTTCCTCCTCCTGCGAATGGGGCCACCGTTGTCCCGTGTTGGGCGTCTGATACTGGGAGGGCTGGACGCCGGGCAGCGACAGCAGGTCGAGCGCGGCGGTGACCACCTCTTCGGGCGCGACGTCCATGCACTCGCGGTTGTAGGGACACTCGAACCGGTAGCATGGCGTGCACCACGTCTCGCGGCGCAGGATATGCGCCGGCGCCTTGCGCGGCGGCCACTGGGTGACCAGGTCGGTGCCCGAGTAGATGACTACCACCGGCACGTCGAGCGCGTCGGCCATGTGCAGCGTCGACGTGTTGCCTGTGAGCACCACCCGCGCGCCTCCGACGAGCGCCGTCAGCTCGGGCACCGTCGTCTCGCCGATCAGGTCGACACAGTGCGAGCCGAGAGGGTCGACTACCTCGGCCGCGCGGTCGCGATCCGCCTCGCGCCCCACCACCACCACCGGCCAGCCCAGGCTGTCGCCGAGCTGCCTGCCGGCGGCGCCGAACCGGCCGGGAAAGTAGGTGCGCGCCTGCGTGCTGGTCCACGGCACGAGCAGGATGTAGGGCTCGCCGGGCCCGACGCCATGCGTGGTGAGCAGCTCGCCGGCGTGCGTGCGCGCGTTGGAGGGCACGTCGATGGCCAGTTGCCTGTCGACTACCTCGAAGCCGAGTGCCTCGATCAGGCGCAGGTTGCGTTCCACCTGGTGGAGCGGGTCGGGAGCGGGGTCGAGGGCTAACGTCAGCTCGCCGTGGCCCACCTCTTTCGACTCGCCGGCGCGCAGCGGGATGCCCGCCAGGAAGGAGGCCAGCCCGGCGGGGTGGGGCGTCTGGCTAAAGCTGGTCAGGATGATCGCTGCGTCGTACCTGCCGGCGCGCAGCGCCTCCACCAGGTTCCACTCGCGTGCCGGCTCAAAGTCGAGGTGCCCCAGGTCCTGCCACAATACGCGCCAGGTGAACACCTCGTCGGGCCACGGCAGCAGCTCGGCCGCGAGGGTGCCCGACGGGCTCGCCATCAGCGTCAGGTGGACGCCGGGCAGGTTCTCCTTGAGGGCGCGCAGGGCCGGCCCGGCCAGGATAATGTCGCCTATATTGTCCAGGCGCATCACGAGCAACCGCCGGACGGCCGCCCACGCGTCTGACAGGCTACCCAGTGTTGCCTGCCTGGTATCGCTCATACCGTAGCCTCCGGGGTGCCGTGCCGGGTCTCGTCAATCATGCGCCTCTGCGCGGTGCTCTCTGCGCCCAGCATGCCACGAATCGTCTCGAGCGGTGGTCCAGTCAGCTCCTGGTGAGTCTGTGTCGACTGCATGATTCTTGGCCTCCTTTCGAGGCTGCGCCCGTTCGAAACATGGCGGTACGGCGGGGCAGCGTGTGCGACCGCTCACACCGGATGACCAGGCGGTGGCTCGGTTGTCCCGGGCGCGTACCGCCGGACCATCTCCGCCAACATCTCGAGCGCGTGCCCGTCTACGCTGCCGCTGTCGTCGAGCACGGTAGACGGGAGCTGTGTGTAATAGGTCCCCGACGGGATGATGCCGCATCCCCCCCACAGGCGCATCATCAGGTTCTGCACCAGCACCTCTTCGCCGGAATGATAGCGCGGCAGCCGCCGCCAGAAGCCAAAGCCGCCCACCTGCTCCAGTTTTTCCCTGTCGTACAGCACGCACGAGGCCACCCAGGCGACACGGTAAGGGCGCACGGCTCTGCCCCTGGCCGCGTGCCACAAGTTCGCGGCGCGGTGTAGATTCCACCGCTCCCACGCCGCCGATCCCGGCGTCACCGTCTCGGGCACCACCCTGTCGTGCGCAAAGAACTCGAGCACGTGCTGCTCGGGGCGCACGTCGTCCCTGTGCGACAGCCCGGCGGGAAAGGCGCCGGCAAAGCCACACCCCTGCTCTCGTACCACCTCGAGCAGTGTGCCGGCTACCCATGGCTCCATGATCACATCGTCGTCGAGGTAGAGTACCCAACGCGCCGTCGCCTGCCCGAGCAAAAAGTCGCGCTGTTCGGCGATGCCGTGCACCTGTGGCCGCCGGTGCCACGTCACGCGCCCGCCGCGCGCATC
>DATHUZ010000787.1:0-15629 GCA_035461725.1 Anaerolineae bacterium | reverse complement strand
CTGCACCCACCCGTGCGAGACCAACTGTCGCCGCGCCGAGGTGGATGAGGCGGTGTCGATCCGTCTGCTCAAGCGCTTCGTGGCCGATTGGGAGCTGCAGCAGCCTGAGGAAACGCGCGACGATGACCTGCCGCCTCCCCCGCCGCCGGACGCACCACGGGTCGCGGTCGTCGGAGCCGGGCCGGCAGGCATGGCCGTCGCGAACAGCCTGGTACGACGCGGGTATCGCGTCACAGTATTCGAGGCGTTGCCCGTGGTGGGTGGTATGATGATGCTCGGCATCCCCTCCTACCGCCTGCCCCGCGAGGTGATCCAGCGCGAGATCGGGCGCATCGAGCGCAAGGGTGTCGAGATCCGCCTCAACACGCGCATCGGCCCTGATGGCGAGCACACCATCGACGACCTGTTCGAGATGGGCTACCGTGCCGTGTTCATCGGCGTGGGTGCACACCAGGCCCACAGCTTGCGCATTCCGGGCGAGAGCCAGGGTAGAGAAACACTCAAAGGCGTGGTGTCGGGCATCGAGCTGCTCAAAGCGATCAATCTGTCACATCAGACCGACGATCCACGCTGGCAGATGAAGGTGCTGAGCTACCTGCTGGGCGGCGTAGCGACGCGCGTGGCGATCATTGGCGGCGGGAACACGGCCATCGACGTCGCGCGCTCGCTCAAACGCCTCGGCGTCGAGGATGTGCGCATCCTCTATCGCCGCACCCGGGCCGAGATGCCCGCCCTGCCCGAAGAGATCGAAGAGGCGGAGCACGAAGGAGTGCCGATCGAGTTTCTCGTGTCACCGGTGCGTGTCCTGGGTGACGAGCGCGGGCGCGTTGCCGCCCTGGAATGCGTGCGCATGAAGCTGGGCGAGGCGGATCACTCCGGCCGTCGCCGCCCGGTGCCCCTCGCCGGCAGCGAGTTCACTCTCGAGCTCGACATGATCGTACCTGCCATCGGCCAGTCGCCCGATCTGGCTTTTCTGGGAGAAAGCCATCCTTTCGCCATCACCCGTGAGGGTACCTTCAACATCGATCGGGTGTCGTACATGACCAACCGCCCCGGCGTCTTTGCCGCCGGCGACGCCATCACCCAGCCGGTGTCGGTGATCGACGCCATAGGCTCGGCCAAGCAGGCGGCGGCCGGGATCGATGCCTACCTGCGCGGCGTTGAAGCGGTAGAGACCGATTTCTCGGCACGCGAGGCACCCATCGCCCGGCGCCAGCTTTTGCCCGAGGAGTTGGTGCCCAAGCCCCGCCACCGCTCTCCCTCTATCTCGATGGCGCGCCGCCTGAACAGCCATGCCGAGGTCGAGCTGGGCTACAACACCGAGACCGCGATCGCCGAGGCGCAGCGCTGCCTGATGTGCGGTCCCTGCTCAGAATGCCTGGCGTGCGAGGCCGTGTGCGAGCCCAAGGCCATCATCCACGACGACGTGGAGCGCTTTGAGCAGTTGGAAGTAGGGGCCATCGTGTGGGCCAGCCCCATCCTCTCCCCCCCATCGAGGGGGGGGCAGGGGGGAGGGGACCTCTCACCCGTCGTCGACCCGGCCATCCTGCACCTGGACCTCGGCACCCCCGCGTCCACCGTGGCCAATGGTCAGGCCGGCATCTATCACGTTCGCCCCGACGATCCGCTCGCCGGCTCGGCCGCGGCGGCACGCGTGATGATGGAGCTCTTTACCGAGCGGGAGCCGAGCGAGGCACCGGTGCGCCCGGTCAGTACGGCCGGCGCGGCGCGCATCGGGGTGTTCGTATGCCAGTGCAATGGCCAGATCTCGGACATTGTGGACACCGCGGCGGTGGAGGCCGAAGCGGCAGGGCGCAAAGGGGTCGTTTACACCCAGGTCCTCGCCCAGTCATGCTCGCCCGAGGCAGCCGATGCCATTTACCAGGCCGTCGCAGGCCACAACCTGAACCGTGTCGTGCTGGCCGCGTGCTCTTGCTGCTCTACAGACCAGGTATGTTACAGTTGCACCTACCAGCGTGTCCGCTGCAAGGACAATCTGCTCGGCCGCCACTTTGACCGCGGCAACCCCTTGTTCGAGTTTGTCAACATCCGCGAGCAGGCCGCCTGGGCGCACGATGACGACCCGCCGGCAGCCACCGCAGCGGCCACCGCCATGATTGCGGCCGCGGTGGCCAAGACACGCCTCTCCGTCATCCGCCCACGGGCGTCGTTGTCGCTCGACAAGACAGTCCTGATCGTGGGCAATGGTACTGCCGCCACGATCTGCCAGGGTGCCCTGTCGGCACAGCGCATCCAGGCACTGCGGCTGCGCAGCGTGCCGGGGCAGATCCGGCAGACGCCGAATCACTTTACAGTGACGAGCCGGAGCGCGAACGACGCCTCTCGGCTGTGGAACGGGTCAGCTCTCGTGCTCGCCCCTCGTGACGAGCAAGAACGTGCCGTGATCAACGAGTCTTTTGGGACGCCAGGGCGCCAGCCGCGCACCCAGTCGACCTGGGGCTGTGCCGACACCCATCGTCCGGGCGTCTTTGTGTGCGAGCCGACGGTGGATCCGATGATCGCCGGTATGGCAGCGGCGGCGCGCGTCGCGGCCTGGCTCGGCCAGGAGCAGGCCTGGCCCGGGGCATTGGCGGCGAGGGTTGACCCCAACCGCTGCCGCGGCTGTGGTGATTGCGAGCAGGTGTGTGAGTTTGGCGCCATCCAGTTGCAGCCCGTGGGCCACGCGAGCGAGACAGGTGTCGTCGCCTGGATCGACCCAGCCATCTGCTGTGGCGGGGGCATTTGTGCCGCGCACTGTCCTGCCGGTGCCATCATCACCGGCCACCCGACGAGCATGCAGATCGAAGCCATGCTCGAAGCCATCCTTGCATAGGGATCCTCTTTCCCCTGTCAACGAGGCGACGGGGGAGAGGGGCCGGGGATGAGAGGGAAAAACGTGGAGCAAGAGCCGAAATTTGTCATCTTGACGTGCAACTGGAACGCGCACGAGAGCCTGCAGCAAGCAGGCAAGCAGCGCCTGCACTATCCCGCCGGCGCCCGGCCGCTGAAAGTGGATTGCCTGGGCCAGGTGAGCGCCACCGTCATCCTGAAAGCATTCGAAAAGGGCGCGGACGGTGTCATGCTCGTAGGCTGCTCGCCCGAAGAATGCCACTACGAATTCGGCAGCCGCCGCGCCTCCGAGCTGTTCGCCGAGGTACGAAAACTGTCCAGGCTCCTCGGCTTTCGTGAGGAGCAGCTCGCATTCCACCAGGTTCACGCCGGAGCGAGCGAGGCCCTGATCGACCAGGTCCGCTCCTTCGCCGCCCAGCTCGCCGCGACCCGCGATCTCCCCCCCACCCGCGATCTCTCCCCCACGCCACACGCGCCCGCGATCTCCCCCCCCCTTGAGGGGGGGGCAGGGGGGGGGTGAAACCGATGAATGAAGTCCTCGTCATCGGCGCCGGCATCGCCGGCATCCAGGCAGCCCTCGACCTCGCCGAGCAGGGCCTGCGCGTGCACCTCGTCGAGCGCCTGCCGAGCATTGGCGGCCGCATGGCTCAGCTCGACAAGACCTTTCCCACCAACGACTGCTCGACCTGCATCCTAGCGCCCAAGATGGTGGACTGCTCACGTCACCCCAACATTGTGCCTCATACCTACAGCGAGGTCGAAGCGGTTGAGGGCGAGGCGGGCCAGTTTGACGTGCGGGTGCGCAAGCGGGCGCGCTATGTCGACGAGACCAGGTGTACCGGCTGTGGCGAGTGCGCGAGCAAGTGCCCGCGCAAGGTACCCGACGCGTTTAACCTCGGCCTGAGCCAGCGCCGCGCGATCTATCTCTACTTCCCCCAGGCTGTGCCGATGGTCATGACGATCGATCCTGAGCAGTGCACCTACCTGCAGCGAGGCAAGTGCGGGCTGTGTGCTCAAGTGTGCGAGGCAGGTGCCATCGATTTTGAGCAGCAGGATCTGCTGCTCGACCTCTGTGTAGACGCCATCGTCGTCGCCACCGGCTTTGATTTTTACAATCCTGCGCCCCTCACCCAGTACGGCTACCAGCGTTATCCCAACGTGATCACCGCTCTCGAGTACGAGCGCCTGATCAGCGCGTCGGGGCCGACAGGGGGGCACCTGCTCCGCCCCTCGGATGGGCAGCCGGCGAAAAAGATCGGTTTCATCCAGTGCACAGGCTCGCGCCACGTGCGCCACAACCGCTACTGTTCTACCGTGTGCTGTGTGCACGCCATTAAAGAAGCGACGCTCGCCTGGGAGCACGACCACGACGCCGATTCCTACGTCTTTTACACCGACCTCCGTGGCTCGGGCAAGGGCTTCCGCGAGTATATGGACCGCGCCGGTCGTGCCTATGGTGTCACGTATGTGCACGGCCGGGTGGCCCAGATTTTTGAGCTTGGACCTGGCAGTGACAGCGCAGGTGAGACACACAAACCTGTCATCCGCTACGAAGATGCCACCACCGGGCGGGTGGCAGAAATGGCAGTGGACCTGGCAGTACTCGCCACCAGCCTCGTGCCTGCCCACGACGCGCCGCTACTCGCCGGCATCCTCGGCATCGACATGGACGAATATGGTTTTGTCAAGACTGAACCGTTCAGTCCGGCAGATACGAGTCGTCCCGGTATCGTCGCCTGTGGCTGCTGCCTCGGGCCGGCAGATATTCCCCAGTCGGTCGCGCAGGCGAGCGCGGCAGCCGCACGTGCAGCCGAGATCGCGTGGGAGCTTGTGCGCCCCCGGCATAGAGAGAAGGGATAGGCGTTTCATGGATGGATTTGAAAGCCGCCGGCCACAGCGCATTCCGCAGCGCCGGCCCTGGTCCATCACACAGCAGCAGACCGCCAGGGGGCCGGGAGATGACCCGCGTATCGGCGTATTCATCTGCCACTGCGGCCACAACATCGCCGGTTACCTGGACGTAGCGGCGCTCGTCGCGTCGGCCCGCAGCCTGCCCTTCGTCGTCCTGGCTCAGGACAGCTTGTTCACCTGCTCCGACGCGGGGTTGAACCAGATCCGCACGGCCATTGCCGAGCATGGCTTGAACCGCGTCGTCGTCGCCTCCTGCACGCCGCGCACACACGAGCCTCTCTTTCAGTCAGCATGTGACGAAGCGGGGCTGAACCGCTACCTGTTCGAGTTCGTCAACATCCGCGACCAGTGCTCCTGGGTCCACATGGAGGATGGTGAGCGGGCGACGCGCAAAGCACGCGATCTGATCCGGATGGGCGTCGCCAGGGCTGCCCTGCTCCAGCCCCTTACAGAGACAGAGCTCGCGATCCAGCCGGCAGCGGCCGTGATCGGCGGTGGCATGGCGGGCATGACCGCCGCTGGCAGCCTGGCGCGGCGCGGCTTCTCTGTTACCCTGATCGAGCGCGAGCCGGCGCTGGGCGGCTCGGTACGCCACCTCGACACCCTCTATCCCAACCGCACGAGCGCACGCAAGCTGGTCGAAGCCCAGGTTGCCGCGGTGCGCGCGGAGCCGCAGATCGAAGTGCTCACCTCGGCAGAAGTAACAGCCGTGCGCGGCTCTATCGGTCACTTTGAGCTGGAAGTGGAGAGCCGGCAGTACAGGATGAAGCTACCCGTGCAGGCCGGTGTGGTGGTGGTGGCGACAGGCGCTGAGGAGTGGAAGCCTGCAGGCATGTATGGCTACGGACACAATCCCGCCGTCATCACCCAGCAGGAGCTGGAAGAGCGGCTGTCGACCGGCGACCTGCCGCCTGACCTGCGCTCGGTGGTGATGATCCAATGTGTTGGAGCGCGCGACGCGCATCACCCCTACTGCGGCCGCACCTGCTGCCTGGTGGCGATGAAGAACGCCATGATCCTCAAGGAGGGGAATCCAGCCTGCCAGGTGCACGTCCTCTACCGTGATATTGAGGTATATGGCACCCATTTCGAGGACTATTACGCCCAGGCGCGAGAGCTGGGCGTCGTCTTTACGCGCTACACGCCCGACCGCCCGCCTGAGGTTGTAGGCGACCAGGGCAGGGCCGGTGACAAGCAGACGCCGGTACCCCCCGGGCGCGTGCTCGTGTACGACGAGCTGCTCGGGGCCACGCTCGCCATTCCCTACGATCTGCTCGTGTTGTCCACGCCGATGGTGCCCCGCCCCGGCGCACGCGAGCTGGCCCAGATGCTCAAGGTCCCCGTCGACGAGCACGGTTTTTTCCTGGAGGCACACGTCAAGCTCCGCCCCCTCGACTTTGCCACCGACGGCATCTACCTGTGCGGAAGTGCCCACTGGCCGGCGCACCTCGACGAGGCGATCGGCCAGGCACTGGGCGCGGCTGCGCGCGCGGCGACCGTTCTGTCGAAAGAGCAGATTCGCTCGTCGGGCATCGTGTCGCGGGTGGAAGAATCACTTTGCCGCGGGTGTGAGCGATGCGCAACAGCGTGCGAGTATGGTGCCATTGAATTTGTCGACGTGACGAGGAGTGTCGAATTTCTGCACCGGCCTATGGCACGAGGGCTCGAGACCGTCCACGTCAAGGTTGCGAGAGTCAATCCGATGCTGTGCAAGGGCTGTGGGGCGTGCGCCGTCGTCTGCCCGACGAGCGCCATGGTCGCGTCGCACTTTACCGGCGAGCAGGTGGCGGCCATGATCCGGGCGGCGCTCCAGGCGCCAGCGGCGATGGGAGAAGATCATGGAACCCTTTGAGCCTACCATTCTCACCTTTGCCTGCAACTGGTGCTCGTACGCCGGAGCCGATCTGGCAGGCGTGAGCCGCATTCAATACCCGCCCACCACGCGCGTCATCCGCGTCATGTGCTCCGGGCGGGTCAGCCCAGTGTTCATTCTGGAGGCACTGCGCCACGGTGCCGATGGCGTGCTGGTTACAGGCTGTCACCCGGGCGATTGCCACTACCTATCGGGCAACGAAAAAGCGGTTCAAAACGTGGAGATGGCCCGTTCCTTGATCCAGCTCCTCGGGATCGATCCGGGACGGCTGCGTCTCGAATGGATTTCGGCCGCCGAAGGGAGTCGCTTCGCACAGTTGGTTACCGAGTTCACCGATCAGATTCGCGAGCTGGGCGCAAACCCGCTGCGCAATGGACATATGGGCCCATGAGCCTCTTGGTTCTTGCAGCTTGGACCGTGAAAGGGAGCATCATTTGATGAATTACCAGATGATCATCGAGAGAACGCGAGCGTACCTCTGCCTGGACTGCGGCAAGTGCACAGGCAGTTGTCCGCTGGCCCGCGTCGACCTGGACTATTCCCCGCGCCGCATCGTCGAGCGCGTGGTCGCGGGTGAGGCCGAGGCCGTGATGGCCAGTCCGCAGTTGTGGAGCTGCATGACGTGCGGCATGTGCAGCGCGCGTTGCCCGTCGAATGTTGATTTTGCACGCTTTATCATCGAAATGCGGGCCGAGGCATTCGGCCTTGGCGAGCGGGGCATCTATGCGCACAATGGCATCCTGCAGGAGATCATGCGCATCCAGACGCTGGAGGTCCACCAGGATCGCCGCGGCTGGCTGACGGACGACATGCGAGTATCGGAGGAGAGCGATACTCTCTACTTTGTGGGATGCCTGCCCTTCTTTGACGTCGTCTTTGCCGATCTTGACGTGGAAGCGACCGAGATCGCACGCAGTGCCGTGCGGCTGTTGAACCGGGCGGGCATCGTGCCGCACGTCAGCAACGACGAGCGCTGCTGCGGAGCCGACCTGCTCCTCGCCGGCGACGTCGACAGCTTCCGGCGGCTGGCAGAGCTCAACGTAGAGGCGATCACGCGCAGCGGCGCCAAGCAGGTCGTCTTTACGTGCGCCGAGTGCTACAATGCGTTCAGGACCGACTATCCCGAGTACGTCGGGGCACTGCCCTTTGAAGTCACGCACCTCACAGAGCTGCTTGCCGGGCATATGAACAGCGGTGACCTGGCCTTCGAGCCGGTCCCCGGTACGGTCACCTATCACGATCCGTGTCGTATGGCACGTTATCTCAAGGTGCACGAGCCGCCACGCCAGCTCATCAACGCCGTGCCGCAGGCACACTTTGTAGAGATGGAAGACAACCGCGAGCGGTCGATGTGCTGTGGCTCTACAGCCTGGGTGAACTGCAGCGGCTGCTCCAAGCTGATCCAGCGTGAAAAACTTGCCCAGGCACGTGACACCGGCTCGCGCCTGATGCTCACCACCTGCCCCAAGTGCCAGATCCACCTCCGGTGTGCATCCCGTGATCTGGCTCCAGAGGAGAAGGTGCGTGTCGAGGATGTGACGAGCTGGCTGGGGCGGGCGATACAGGGATGATTAGAACCACCTGTCGAGTGGAGCCAGGGGATGACGGCAGAGACGGCACAGCGTAGAGACACGAGCCTGGCAGAGATGGAAACAGTCACAGCCGTGGCCGATGCCGCGTTCCTGCAAAGCACGGTCGAGCAGGCCGCGCTCCTTCTGCGCGCCTCCGGCAGCGCTTTTTACCTGTGCACGCCGGGAGCGGAGGAGATGACGCTTGCTGCCAGCCAGGGTACCGGTCTGGCATCCAACGACGGGCAGTTCCTGCGGCACGCGTGTGTGACCGCCGAAAGTGTCTCGACCTTACTGCCCGGTGGTCCGGTTGTGCTTGCAGTTCCCTGTTTTTTCCGCGACTCGGTGATGGGTGTGCTCGTGGTCGCCGACGACGATTCGGGGCGTGTGTTTGACCAGCACGATATCACGACGATCCAACCGCTTGCAGATCTGACCGCCGCGGTGCTCCAACAGGCGCAACGGCTGAAGCGGATGACGGCCCAGTTCCGTGCGTTACACGTCATCGACGTGGCGCTCACGTCGAGTCTGCAGCTCGACCGCGTGCTGAACCTGATCCTGGAAAAAGCTGTCTACCTTGTCGGCGCCGAGCACGGATCCCTTCGCCTCTACAACCCCGACACGGGCGAGCTCGTGCTCAAAGCTTGTCTGGGTGAGGGATGGAGCCCAGAGGTACGCGCCTACATCTTTCGACCTGGCGTTGGAGTCACCGGCTGGGTGGCTCGGGAGCGCAGGCCCTATCTCTGCCCCGATACGCGCACCGATCCGCAAAACGTCGTCCTCTTTGAAGAGATGCGATCGGCGGTGGCCGTTCCACTCCTGACCCATGCAGGCGGTGAACTCGACGACGAAGGATTGCTCGGCGTGCTGCTTCTGGAAAGCACGCGCGCACGCGCGTTCGAGCAGCAAGACGTGGAGCTGCTTTCCGCATTGGCCCAGGAAGCCGTGATCGCCATCCAAAACGCGACGCAGCACCAAAAGCTGCAGATGATGCACCAGGCCCTGCGGGACGAGCAGGAACGGCGCGTTGCCGCCGAAAAGTGGACGGTCATGGGCCAGGCGGCGACGGCGCTGGCGCACAGGATCAACAACCTCGTGGGCATCGTCCCCGCGAGCGCGTCCGAGATCCGGCGCACGCTGGCAGCACTTGCAATCCCTGCCGCCGACCGTGAATGGATCGAGGCCAACCTGGGGCGCATCGAACGCAACAGCGCCTTTGTGCTGCGGCTGGCGAATGCCCTCTTTCGACCGTTCCAGGATGCCGGGCCAAAGGGGCAATTTGATGTCAATCACGTCCTCAGCGAGGCGTTGCAGGCAGCGAGCCTGCCGCCCGACGTGCAGGTGAGTGCCAGTCTGGCACCGGTTTTGCCACGCGTGGAGAGCAGCTCACTCCTCGTCGACATTTTTCTCGAACTGATCATCAACGCGCGCAAGGCGATGGAAAATCAGCCGCATAAGCGGCTCGAGCTGCGGACACGCGTGGAGCCAGAAGAGCTTGAAAGCAGCACCGGTCGTGCCGGTGCCGGAAATGGTGGAAGCGTCGACGATAGCTATCCCATCACCGGCGGCAATGGCCGATGGGTCATCGTGGAGGTATGCGACACCGGGGTTGGCATTCCTCCAGAGCGCATGCCACACCTGTGGGAGATGTTTCAGGTCAGTTCCGATGGATTGGGCTTTGGCTTGTGGTGGGTGCGCACCTTTATCGAGCGCCAGGGCGGCACGATCACATGCCGCAGCCAGCCCGGGGTGGGCACGACGTTCGCAGTTCGCCTGCCCGCGGGTGACACCAGAAGTCCGTAGCAGGCACCCTGGCGCGCACCGGCGGGAACGGCCTGGGTCGAGCCTGTGAATGGCAAAGGATGGAGTGGAAAAGATGCGTGGCAAGATACTCATCGTAGAGGATTTCGGCGATTGGCGTGACCTGCTGGTGGGGTTACTGCAGCGTGAAGGCCACTCTGTGGAAGCCGTTGCCACAGCCCAGGACGCGCGCGACTATATAAAAGGTGTGCAACACCTTGACCTGACCATCTTTGATATTCGCCTCGTGGAGACCGATGAGACGAACGAGGATGGCATGCAACTGCTGGCCGAGATGCGCGAGCAACAGCCGTTTACTCGGGTGATCATGATCACGGGACATGGGACGATGGAGCTGCAGCGGCGTGCGTTTCGCCAGCTCCACGCTTTTGACTTTTTCCGTAAAGAAGAGTTCGACTCGGACGAGTTCCGGAGCGCTGTGCGCGAGGCGGTGGAGGATGCCGCACGAGAGCGCCGTGCTTCAAAAAACCACGATTACATGCGCGGCCATCACTATGCAGCGTGGCAGCGTGAGAAGAAGGAATAGAAGAGGAGGACACCTTGCCTGCAGACAACGGCCGTGAACTACACGGCATGCGCATCGGCGTGTTCGTGTGCGACTGTGGATCGAACATTGCCGGGGCGGTAGACACCGAAGCCGTACGCGAATATGCCGCGAACTTGCCCGACGTCGTCGCGGCGATTCGCAACAAGTACACGTGTGCCGATCCGGGCCAGCAAGAGATCCAGCGGGCCATTTATGAGCACAACCTGAACCGGGTCGTCGTCGCTTCCTGCTCTCCGGCCTCCTACGAGGCCGTCTTTCGCCAATGCATCGCGGGCGCGGGGCTCAACCCCTACTTGCTCGAGATGGCCAACCTGCGCGAGCACTGCTCGTGGGTCACCCCTGGTGACCGCGCCGCGGCCACACGCAAAGCCAAAGACCTTGTCAAGGTGGCTGTGGCTCGCTCGCGCTGGCTCTACCCTCAAGACGAGGAGCAGATCCCTGTCACCGACGCCGCGCTGGTCATCGGCGGCGGGGTCGCGGGGATGCAGGCGGCCCTCGACCTGGCCGATGCGGGACATCCCGTGTACCTGGTCGAGAGAAAGGCGTCGATCGGCGGCATCATGGCGCAGCTCGACAAGGTGTATCCCGACATCGAGTGTAGTATATGAATTCTCGGGCCGAAAATGATGGATGTCGGTCGACATCCCAAAATCCAGCTCCTGACCTATTCCGAAGTTGAGGACGTGTCGGGCTATGTGGGGAACTTTCGGGCTCGTGTGCGCAAGCGCGCGCGCTATGTGGACGAAAACGAGTGCACCGCTTGTGGCGACTGCGCCAAGGTGTGCCCCGTCGTGGTCCCCGACGAGTACCAGATCGGCCTGGGCAGCCGCCACGCGATCCATATCCCCTTTCCACAGGCAGTCCCATCGGCCTACCTGGTCGCCGCCGACGAGTGCCTGGGACAGAATCCGATCGCGTGTGGCAAGTGCATCGAGGCCTGTGAAAAAAAGTGCATCAGCTTTGACATGCAGGACGAGATCCTGAACCTCGAGGTGGGCACTATCGTCGTTGCTACGGGCATGGACGTCTACGATCCGAGGGCCATGGACGAGTACGGCTATACCCGTTTCCCAAACGTCATCACCAGCCTCGAGTTCGAGCGGCTGATCTCCACCGGCGGCCCGTTGGAGGGTCACCTGGGTCGGCCTGGCGACCTGACGCAGCCCAAGCGCATCGGCTTTGTGCAGTGCGTCGGCTCGCGCACCCAGGACCCGGCTCGTGGCAACCCCTACTGCTCGAACTTCTGCTGCATGAACACCATCAAGGATTCGCAGTACCTCAAGGATAACTATCCTGACACAGATATCACCGTGTTCTACATGGACCTGCGCGCGTTTGGCAAGGGCTTTGAAGAACTGCTGATGCGCACCAAGCGCAACGGCGTGCGCTATGTTCGAGGCTTGCCCGGCGAGGTCCGCGAGGATCCGGCCACGGGCAACCTGTGGGTGACGGTGGAAAACACCACCGCCAACCGCCTCGAAACTCACGAATTCGACATGCTCGTCCTCTCGGTCGGCGCCATGCCGGCGACTCACACAGAGACGATCCGGCAGATGGTCAGCCTGAGCAAATCGCCGAGCGGCTTTCTCAAGGAGGCACACCCCAAGCTGCGCCCGGTCGATACACCCACCAAGGGCGTGTACATCGCCGGCGCTGTCGAGAGCCCGAAGGATGTGCGCGAAAGCGTCACCCAGGCGAGTGCAGCGGCGTCACACGCGGCCATCTTGTTGAACAAGAACAAATTCGCCGTCGAAGCCATCACCGCCGTCGTCGACGAGGAGCTATGCAAGATGTGCGGCCAGTGCGCCGACGTCTGTCCATTTGGAGCCATCCGCTGGCAGAAAAAGCAGGTGGCCCACGTCACGAGCGCGGCGTGCGCGGGCTGCGGCACCTGCGCGGCCGAATGCAAGTTCGGTGCAATCCAGATGCGCCACTTTTCCGACCAGGCGATCTATGCTCAGATCGACGCCATCCTCGACGAGAATCCCGCCGGCAAGATCGTCACCTTTGCGTGCAACTGGTGCTCGTACGCGGGCGCTGATACGGCCGGCGTGGGTCGCCTGGCCTATCCGCCCAACGCACGCATCATCCGCACTATGTGCTCGGGCCGCGTCAACCCCGAGTTCGTGTGGTATGCCTTCCAGAAGGGGGCACCTGTCGTCCTGGTCTCGGGCTGCCACTATGTCGACTGTCACTACATCGACGCCAACCGCAGCACGGTGCGGCGGCTCGACGGGCTCTGGGATGGCCTGGAGAAGCAGGGCATCCGCCCCGACCGCCTGCTTCTGGAGTGGTGTTCCGCCGCCGAAGGAGCGCGCTGGCAGGCGATCATGAAAGAAGCAGAGCGCAAGCGCCAGGCGGTAGAGCCGGAAGAGATCGAGTCGACGCGCAGCACGCTGGCGAGCGCCCGTGTTCCAGGCCCCCGCAATCCCAGGCCTACCGACGAGGGCCAGGCGGCTGAGTATGTGTGCATGCGCTGCGGCCACCGCTGGCGCGGGCCGTACAGCTCGAACATGGAGCGCACCTGCCCGCACTGCCGCTCGAACAGCGTGCGCTGGCTGCGTGTGTCGAATTAGGTGTACTTGTGAGCGAAGAGATCCTGGTCCACCACGTCACGACCACGTACCTCGGCGGAGATCGGGTGCGCATCACGTCGGGAGATCGCTGCTTCGAAGCCGAGCAGCGCGTGAACCTCGAGCGGAGCGAATTTTGCCCCCTCGAGCTGGTGGCTGCCGCGCTCGGGGCGTGAATGACCCTGACGATGGCGGCGGTCGCCGCCAACAAGGGGATCGTCAACCCGCGCCTCGACGTGGCGGTCGAAGGGCGCACCGAGTTTGTGGGACGCGACACACGCACGCGTTTTGTCAGCCGCATCGAGCTGGGCGACGGTCTCACCCCGCGCGAGGTGCGCATCCTCTACAACGCTGCCCGGTCGTGCGAGGTGCACAAAATGCTGCGTGGAGAGATCGAGTTCGAAGACAGTCTGATCGCGGAGGGAGTGGATAGATGAGCTACTTTCGGACAGATGAGCTGCCGGCGACCGAGATGCTGCCCGGTGTGACGCGCCGGGCCGTGTGCCTGGACGACCTGATGCTCACCTTTTTCGACTTTGAGCCAGGGGCCGTGATTCCAGAGCACCGCCACCCCAACCAGCAGATCACCTGGGTGGTCTCGGGCGCCATGAGGTTCGACCTGGATGGAGAACAGCGCGTGCTGCATGCCGGCGACGGGGTACTGATCGAGCCGAACGTGCGCCACAGCGCCGTGATTCTCAATGCACCGTGCCGGGCCATCGACGCATGGCACCCTGTGCGCGAAGACTATCGGTGATTCTTGTGTAATGCGTGAGGCTGATGCGTGCTCCACGTGGATCGTCCACCACGTCTCACGCATCACCTGTCACGAGGTGGGACGATGGAAAGAAGGGCAGAGCCTTCCCAGGTGCACACGCGGCGCGAGCGTGGATCCGTCGACATCTCGGGTGAGAGGGTCCAGTACGAGATCCTGATCGTGGACGCACGCACGGCCGGCGAGCGCGCACAGGGCGACCTGCCCCCTGGCAACGTGATCGTCGTCGTGCCGGGCCACGGGCAGACGGTCACAGGCCCACGCCGTCTCGTCGCCGAGTTTGCGATGCGGAGCCGGGCCAAGATCGCGTGGTGTATTGACCCTACTCCAACACGAGGCGGCGACTGCACCGAAGCGCGAGCCATCGCCGAGATCGTCCACGATCGCCTGCTCGGTTTCAAGGGTACGTCCGCCCGATCCAGTCATCGAGCCACCATCGTCGGCTGGTCGCACGGCGGGGGCGAGGCGCTGCGCGCTGCCAGAGAGGACCCCATCCTCTTTCCCCAATACCTCGGCCTCTGCCCCGTGGGGTTGGTGGAACGCAAGCCGCCGGAAATGATAGCCAGCTTTTTGCTGGAAGCGACACGCGTCGTAGCCGGAGACCTGCTGCACCTGCGCCTGGCGAACGTGAGTGAAACGCTGCGCGTGGGTGCGAATTTCGCTGGCGGCCTGGTGACCGACCTGGTGCGCAGCCGGTCGCTGCGCAACCTGATAGACGACGTCCGTTGGGCCTGCCGCAAGGTACCCGGGCCTGATTTTGACTACCCGGGCGAGGTTGTCCTTCTCCTGGGCATCCACGACAGCGTCATCCGCTGGCGCGACCCCTTCCCGGGCTGCCAGGCACCGAACCAGCTTTCTGCCATGGTGCCCGCGTTCCAGGAAGCAAACTTTCCTGCCGGCAGGCGGGTGGAGGTGTGCCTCGTCGACGGCAACCACATCACGCCCGAGATCGAGCCTGGCCTATTTGTCCACCCAGGCCTGGCCTTTCTCGACCAACTGGCCTGAAGAAGCTGTCGCCTGCCACATCTCTCATCTGGCGCCGGTTGCTTGCTCCAGCGCTTCTTCCATCGTGCCCGCAACCACCACCCGCACGCCGAGGCGCGCGCCGATCTCGTCCACGTGCACGTCGTCCAGCGTCGTGTCGGGCGGCGCCGAGCCGGCACCATAGCGGCCCGTAAACATCGATCGCGGCAGGATTACGGTCGAGGCCCGAGTATGCTCGGGCCCAAGAATCTCGCCTGTGCCCGATAGCCGGCGCTCCAACGTCGCGATGACGTCCTGCGCCGTCAATAACCCTGACACGGTTGTCACCGGCCCAAAGACCTCGTTCACCACCGGCACCACCTGCCACCTTGCCCCGGCGAGCTCGTTCAGCTCGCCCACGATCCGCTCCAACACCGGCGCGATCAACATCCCACACACCACCATCACGTTCCGCGGCAGTTCCCGCTCCCCGATTCCCCGCTCCCCGCTTTCTTTCAGCTCCTCCCACTCGTCGAGCAACTGGCGCACCATGCCGACGCCATTTTCGATCTGGGCGAAATCGTCGTACGCGCCGGCCGGCGGCACATCGCGCCCGGCGGTGAGGTACCACTCGTCCGAAGCATAGACAAACCCCGCGGCCCACCGCTCACGAAAGCCGGCCTGCCAGGCCTCGATCTGGTCGAGCACGTCGCGCGCTTCCTCCGGCGTGTAGGGCCGGCAGCGGCCG
>DATHUZ010000786.1:0-5716 GCA_035461725.1 Anaerolineae bacterium | reverse complement strand
GGGCCCTGTTCAGCTTGACAATCCTTCTATCCTTCGACCACTCATGGGTGCCCCCCCCGGGCCGGCCGCTGGGTGTGCGTGAAAGAGTAGAAAGATAGGCGCACGCGGCTGCAGCTCCCTCACCTCGGCCCCCTTAACCCGATAGTTGAGCTTGAAAAAAGACCCTCATCAGCATCGGGTCTGCATTCTCCACCGCCGTAGAACTGCGCTATCAGGCGTACCGGTCTCATCATTGTCGAAAATCAGTCTTGATTCTGCACTAGGGCCTTGGTTATCGGGTAGGCTGGCGCGGAAGCGGCCGTGCCAGGATGCCGGCCGTGAGCGGAGGGGATCGGAAATGAGGGCGAAAGTGAGGGCGTGGCACGGCGACAGCCAGCGCGCGAGACGCGGCCTGGGGTGCGGGGTGAACCGGGCCGGCGGGCAGAACCCCGGCGTGTGATGCCGACACGGTCTCGGAGTGCGGCAACGCATCCGGGGCAGCAGGTGGGCTGGTTGGGGTCGTGGTGGGCGGGAGGGGCGTGTCGGTGGGTAGGAGAGGGATGGGGGTGTCGGTGGGCGGGGCGGGGGTGTCGGTGGGCGGCACGGGGGCCGGTGTGTCGGGTTGCGGAGTAGAGGTATCGGTGGGTGGGACGGGGGTAGTTGGGGTCGGTGAGACGGTGGGCGTCTCGGTTGTCACGGTGAACGGCACGGCGGTCGTTACCTCTGGTGGTACAGTAGTCACTACTTCGGGCGGGACCGTGGTCACTACCTCGGGCGGAACTGTGGTGACACAGAGTGTCACATCCAGGGCCTGGATTCCAGAAGTAGCCGATGCGCCCCGGTTATCCTCGGCGTAGATCTGGTACTCCAGGAAGGGTTCTCCACGGGCGACAACTCGTTGGCTGTAGATGTCATTCGCGCCGGGCACCATGTCTACGGACGACCAGTCGTCATTCGAGCCGGATGGGCGGGTACGCAGCTCGACACGCGCGATCCCGTCCTCGCGGTCGGACACTTGAGCATATACCGTGACCTCGTCGTAGCAACCGACCCCCTGTATCCTCATCTCCGACTCGAACCAGATCTCGCCGATGCTCGGGGGCGTCGAGAGATAAACGACACACTGCCCGCTTGCCTGACCATCGTTTAGCTCGGCCAGCAGGATCCACTCGCTCTCACCATATGGCACATACCACTCCACGCGGCCTGTCTCCCCGGCCCGGACGGTATCGGAATGCCACATCGCGGCTTCATCGCATTTCTCGCCGCCGCACCACCAGGGAAGATACAGCCGTACATTGCCGTCGACATTGGCCCGATAGGCAACCACCTGCAGTGAGCCGGGCTCGTACGCCGTGTCGCACCCCTTGCTCTCCAGCCAAACAGTGATGACGGGGCCCTCGACGACGAACGCACAGCCAGGCGCCTGCGGTCCGTTGTCGAGGCGGCCTTCCAGAACCCACCGGCCGGCCAGGTTCGGCACGGGCCAGGAGTTGCTCGCCACCCTGTTCACCGACAGGGGCTGCCGAAACAGGAGCTCGCGCCTGCCGCCAGGGTCACGCAGGTAGACGGCGGCGGTGCCGTTCACGTTCGACTGCATGCGGATGCCGAGCACGCCGCCGGGGGGATACGTCTGGCCGCAGCCGCCGGCCAGTGTGAGCTCGAGCCAGGCCTGTGGCCGTGGCGGCACGGCCGTGGGCGGGCGCGGCACCCTGGTCACGACGGTGACCACGGTGACCACTGCCGGCACGGGAGTCGCCACGGTGGGCGACAGCGTAGCTGTTGCGGTGGGGAGCAACTGGGTGGGGCCAACCGGTGGCAGCGCCTGGCTTGCCTCGACAGTGGGCACCACGGCGACAGGGGTCCCATCACCGGCCAGGAGGCTGGCGACGAGGCCGAGACCAAGACGGAGCACGGCTGTGGCAGCCACCAGGGTGAGCACCAGCGGGGAGGGCCCGGCGGCCGGCGACGGACGCGGCTCACTTCCGCGCGTGGGGGGTGGAGGCGGGCCCAGGAGCACGCGCAGGTTCCAACGGGCGATGGTGGCGCCGTCGTGGTCGCCCAGGGCGAGCCAGCCGCGCAGGGCGCGCTGGAAAAACTGGCGGGCCAGGACGGGGTCGGCGGCACCGAGGGCGACGACGCCAAGCTGGTTGTGCGCCCAGGCCTCGGCCGCGCCGTCTCCGGCCTGGCGGGCGGCCTCGCTCGCGGCGTGGAGCACCCGGCGCCACTGCCCCCAGTGTCCACTGGTCGCCAGGCGGGGCTCGAGGGCACGCGCGATCTGGATCACCTCTCGCCACTGGCGGCGCCCAACGTAATGGCGCAGCGCCGAGAGGACGTTCGCCTCGTCGGGATCGGGCAAGGTGGCCTGGAGCCTGGCGGCCAGGGCGCCATAATAGCCGGCGGCGCGGGCGCGCGTCGCCGCGTCGGGCTCATCCCGGCCCGGCTCGGGGCGCACGGCTTCATCGAGCCGGTAGCGGCCTCGTTCCGTGCGCACCAGGCCGAGATCGACCAGGCGGGCAAGGTGGCGGTCGACGTCAGCAGCAGGGAGGGCGGCAATGGCGATGAGAGCCGGGCGGTCGACGCTGTCGCCGCCGGGCGCGGCGAGGGCAGAGAGCACCTGCTGCTCGCCCCCTGACAGGAGGGCGTCGAGCGCCAGAGCGTCGCGCGCCTCATGCTCTTCGGTCTTGGCCTGCGCCTCCAGCTCGCGCCGCAGCTCGGACAGCGAGACACCGCGTGCGGCGGCGGCGCGGGCCGCCTTGACGATGGACAGGGGCACGTCGCCGAGGGCGCAACAGATGGCCTCGGCGGTCTCGGGGTCCTCGCCCAGGGGTTGGCCCCAATAGCGCTCCAGGAGCGTGATGGCTCCGGCGCGGGGCAGGCAGCTCAATGACACGCCGGCCCCATCCCACGCCTGTGGCCCTCGCCCGGTGATGAGCAGGGCGGATTGGGGCGCGGCCTGCGAGAGCATCTCCGCGTCGCCCTCCTCGAGGTCGTCGCAGTCGTCGACGGCGATCAGCGCACGCTTGCCGGCGAGGTAGCGGCGCACCTCGTTGGGGCGGACCTTGACGCGGCCGCCGCTCGCCGTCTCATAAAAGCATTCGAACAGGTCCTGAAGCACGTCGTCGCGGGCCTGGGAGCGGCCAGAGAGGTAGACGATGCCGTCGGGGAAGGCGGCAGGGATCAGGGCGTGCATCATCTGGCTGATGAGCGCCGTCTTGCCGATGCCGTGAGGACCATGCACGTCGACCACCTGGTCGCGCGCCAGCGTCTGGCCGACGACGCGCTGCTCCTGCTCACGGTCGACAAAGCCCGCGACGCGGCGGGGCAGGATGTAGGGTGGCTGCGAGCGCGGCCGGACCAGATCTCCGGCACGCTCGCCGGGCGCGGCCAGGTTGATCACACCCCCCTGAACGGCACCGATGTTGACCACGTACTGTGCAAAGGCGACCTGCTGCGCCGGCTGCCGGCTCAGTATGGGCTGGACTTCTTCCCACTGCACCTGTTCCATGGTGGCCAACGAGCACCTCCCCTGTCATCCAAGCGGCGATGATCGAACAAAGAGCGATGACGCTATCCAGAACAGAAAAGACACATGAGCTGCACGTATGGCAGATGGTGGTGGTGACGAGTTGACGATCCCAGGCGGTTGCAGGTGCACAACAGCGCTGTCAGTGCACTCTTGATTATAGCACGTTTTCTACGACAAGTCTAGCCTCAATTGGCGGCCGCTGGCTGCAACAGTCCGCCCGTAGGTGACAAATGGCGGGCGTGGGGAAAAGCGACCGAAGTCGCTACTACGAACGCATCACGCCGTGCGTGACACGGGATCAGTCGATATAGCCGGCGAAGCGCTGCTGAAACTCGAGCCAGAGGGTATCATCCCGGCCGGCTTGCAGTTGACGGCCCAGGTGGAGCACGATGCTGAGCAGGGTGCCCGACAGGGCGGGAAGCTCGGCGTCGAACCAGCGAAAGATGGCTTCGACGGCGGCCAGGTCGAGGGACGACGAGGCCGCTGCCTCACGCAGGGCCGTCACCTGCGCCAGCGCGGCACCCCGAGCAGCGGCCGGCACGTAATCACGCACCACGCGCTGGAGCGCGTCGAGCATCTCGGCGGGCACCAGCCCCGCGGGAGATGGTGGAGCCGGCGGCGCCGATGGGGCCGTGCGCAGCCGTGACTCAAAACGCGCGTACTGGTTGGGATTTTCCTCTTGGACGGCGGTGAGCAGCTCCTCCCAGAGGAACTGGGTGGCGACGTGCCGGAGCGCCTTGTCGACCATGACGTCCAGCCCGTCGTTGGGGCCAAAGCTGCGGGCGATGGTACGAAACGGGGGGTGGGTCAGGCAAAAGCGTGGCAGGGTGTGCACGGTAAAGGCCTCAAGCAGCAGCTCGTGGATGGCGGTGACGTTGTAGCCCGAGTCGTCGGGCAAGCCGGCCGGCGGGGCCGGGGCCGGCCCGCCGTGCACCGTGGAGCCGATGTTGATCGTGCCGTGCACGGTGTCGATGTGCGTGACGTATTGGGGAGCGGGCGCGCGCCCTTCTTGATGCTCCTCAGGCTGCCGCTGCTGATGTTCGTGCTCGTCTGTCATCTATTCTCCGTAGCGTTCGATGCGGGCCACGACCCACGTGGCCCAGTCGTCAGACGCGCTGTCGCCGGCCAGGACGAGCAGCCGGAACATGCCGGTTTCGCCGGCGATCGAGTCGAGCGAAATCCGCCAGTCGGTCAGCTCGCCGTCGTAGGTCTCGTACACGCGTCCGAGAAAGATGATCTCTGGCTGGGCTCTGGCCAAAGCATGCATCGTCGATCGAAAGGCGGCCCCCTCGACGTAGATAGGCGCAAAGTAGAGCTCGAAGGTCACGTCGCCCCCGCCGGCCCCCTGGAGCAGGCCCACCTGGGCGACAAAGGCGTCGCCTGACCGGATGTAGATTGGCACGTTGGAGAGGTAATATTCACCCAAGATCTCGCTCTCCTCGTCCGAGGGGGGATAGGTCACGAGCACCCGGCCCGGCGCCTGGCTGCCATCTTCCAGAGCCGGCCCATCGCGCCACAGCGCAAAGCCGCTGCTGTCGGTATCGCTGCCGGGGAACGAGAGGGAGTAGGTGTCATAGTACGGCTCGTAGCCCGAGTAGGGAACGCCGGCATACCAATCGGCATCGGCCGCCGAGGCGATAAAGTCGTAAACGATCGAAAAACAGGGCTCGGCTGCCAAGTAGTACGATTCCGTCTCATTCCAACTGCCCCGCTCATCCTCGGCGTAGAACACGTACTCCAGGCCAGGCGACTCGTACGCCACAGCCTGGGCCACATACGTGGTTTCGTCGACCTGCGCCATCGAGCTCGACGTCCACTGCCCGCCCGGCGGCCGGCTGCGCAGCTCGACACGGGCCAGCGGCTGGTCGTCAAAGACGCTGACGTAGAGGTAGATCGGATCGCCGGGGCACGTCTCGTAGGGGTCGGCCCACTCGGCCCGTTCGTCGCCGAACACAGGCGGTGACGGGGGGAGAAGAATGGAAAAGCGGCAACTGCTGCGTGCCTGGTCGTCGTTCAGCTCCGCGCGCAGCATCCACTCCCCTTCGCGGTCGGGCAGCCGCCAGGACCGGCTCCGGCTTTGCCCCGCAGCGACCTGGTCGGAAAAGAGCAAGCTGGATCGCCCCTCGGGATCGACGAGGTATGCTGCCACGTCGCCGTCGATATTGGCCTGGTAACCTACCTCCTCCTGCGTGCCCGGCTCGTACGTAG
>DATHUZ010000785.1:0-2646 GCA_035461725.1 Anaerolineae bacterium | reverse complement strand
GCCAACCCTGTCGCCCCGGAGCGATCCTTGTACACACTCTCGTCGGTGTAGGCCACCGGCCGGGCCGGCGGCGAACCTTCCTCGAACCACTCACCCCGCACGCACCCATCCATCTCGCGCGGCACCGCCACGCCGAGGGTGTGCAGCAGTGTGGGAGCCAGGTCGAGAATGCTGGCTGCCGGCAGCTCGCCCACTGCCCGCACGCCGGGGCCGGCCGCGATCACCACCCCTTCGAGCCGGTGATGGCCCGACAGGCCCGCAATCGGCTCGACGAGCCGGTGCGATCCGAAATCGGCGTGCCCGAACGCCATGTACTCCCAGCCGCGCGGCTGTACGATCAGGTCAGGTGTGCGCGCCAGGTAATGCCCGCTGTACACCTCTTCGCGGCGATAGACGCGCTCCACCAGGGGCTCGCCCGTGCGTGGATCGCGCAACGCCAGCGCTCCGCGCACGATCTCTTCTCTCAGTGCCTCGTACTCGTCGCCCGGCTGCACCACGCCCTGCGGGTACGCCCCAACGAGGTTGATGTACACCTGTCCAAAACTGCCGATGCCAAACGCCCGCGTGCGCGCCCAGTCGACGTCGTCGAAAGAGAGAAACACGCGGTTCAGCAGCCCTGATTTCTGTTGAAAGCGCACCTTGCGCCGCAGGCTGCCCAGGCCCACGCTTTTCGCCACCTGGAACATGGTCAGCGGCGTAAAGCCGATACGAAAGAGGGCGCGCTTGAACGCCGTCCACGGTGCCTGCTTGAAGCGCAGCAGGCCGGCTTCGGCCAGCCAGTTGTTCGTCAGAAAAAAGCTGTGCACCGGCCCAAAGCCGTGGTCCGACATCACGATCACGAGCGTATCGGGTCCCGCTTCGCTCACCAGGCGCCCCACATCCGCATCCACCTTGCGGTGAAACGCGAGAATGCGCTCCCTGTGCGCCGCGGCCTCGGCCCGATCGTAGCGTGGGTGACCCGGATCCACCAGGCGCCAGGTCTCGTGCTGTACCATGTCCGTATCCCAATAGACCACGGTGAACAGGTCCCACGGCTGGCGGCGCATCAGGTAGAGGGCTGCCTGCGTGCGGTTCTCGACGCTGGCGGTCAGATCGTCGAGGAAGCGATCGAGGTAGCGGCTCGAGCGATAGCGCTCGTTCGGCGCCAGCAAAAACTCGCCCAGCTCGGCCAGCAGCTCTTCCTTCAGCTCGGGTGGATACGCCCACTGGCTTTCGGCGCCAGGTGCGAGAAACCCCGAAATCATGAATCCGTCCACCGCCTCCGGTGGATAGGTGGTCGGGATGCCCAGCAGCCCGACCCGGCGGCCCGCCCTGTTCAGCCAATGCCAGATGCCGTGCGCGCGCCGCGAGGTGGCATTGATCATGCTCACCTTGTAGCTCTCGGCACCCGGATACACAAAATCCACCAGGCCGTGCTTGCCCGGGTTCACCCCTGTCAAAAAAGAGCTCCACGACGACGAGCTGATCGGCGGCAGGGTGCTTTTCAGCCGCCCCCACGCCCCGCGCTCCATCAACGCGCGCAGGTGGGGCAGCTCTCCCGCCTCGATCCAGGGGCCGAGCAGATCGAACGTCACGCCGTCGAGACCGATCACCAGTGCTTTCATCCCAGGTAGCCTAGGCCCTCGAGGCGATCCATGATCTCTTTTTCGCCTTCCGCGTCATACTCCTTTTGCTCGCCACCCTCGAACGAGGCAGGCTCGCGCATCCGGATAGGAAAGCGCTCCGTATAGCCCGGCTCGAACCCCTCGACCAGCACTCGACCGTCCATGTCTGTCGGCACCGCCAGCCCCATCGCGTGCAGGATGGTGGGGGCGAGATCGGGGATCGCCGCATCTTGCACCGCAGCGCCCGGCTGGATACCGGGGCCGTTCATAATCAGCATCCCAAAATCGCGGTGCATGCCCGAGTAGCGGTAGACGGTGGATACGGTCTCGCGGTGCCCGAAATCGGCCAGCCCGAAAAAGATATCCGACGGCTCGTTCGGGCGCAAGATCAGGTCGGGCGCCTGCTCCATAAAGGGGCCGTGGTAGATCTCTTCACGGCGCAGCACCTCGCCGATCAGCCTGCGCCCGGTGTGTGGATCGCGGAACTCGCGGGCCAGTTGCTCGATCTCGTCGCGCACCGCCTCGTACTCGGCGCCCGGCTCCACGATCCCCTCCGGCTCACGGCCCTTGACGTTGATATAGATCGATCCAAGGTGGCGGCCAAAAGAGTAGGCGCGCGAGCGCTCCCAATCGACGTCGAGAAAGGAGAGGAAGGCCATCTTGAGCAGGTGGTCGACAAAGTAGCCGGCCACGTATTCTGCCTGCTGCGCCAGCCCGAGGCGATCGGCGACCTGGTGCACGTTGCGCAGCGTTAAGCCGTGACGGAACGCGAACGCTTTCAGGCGCGTCCACACGTTGCGCTTCAGGTGCAGCATGCCCGTATCGAGCAGCCAGTTGTTGAGCACGATAAAGTTGTTGGCGCGCCCCATCCCATGATCCGACAAGACGATCACGAGGGTGTCGTCGTCCTTCAGCTCCAACAGCTTGCCGATGCTGTCGTCCACGCGCTCGAAATACGCACGCACCACCGGCTCGCGATCCTCATGGTCTGTGCGCCACGGGTGATCGGGGTCGAAATAGTGCCAGAGCTGGTGGAGGATGC
>DATHUZ010000784.1:0-6906 GCA_035461725.1 Anaerolineae bacterium | reverse complement strand
GAGAGTAGGAACATGGCGGCCAAGTTTGCCGCCATTTTTCACAGGTGAGGGTTGTGGTGTTGAAGGTGAAAGAGGATCAGGCCCTGACGTGGGCCTCTGAAAAGTATAGCGGGCTCGAGCTGGAGCTGATCTGCCGCGCCTACGACCAGGCAGTGGCGGCGCACGACGGCCAGATGCGGGCATCGGGCGAGCCATACGTGATCCACTGTGTGGAAGTGGGGCACATGCTGGCTGACCTGGGGCTGGACCATCACACCGTGGCGGCGGGCCTGCTGCACGACATTGTCGAAGACACGGACTGGACGGTGGAGGAGGTAGGGGCACGGTTTGGCCAGGAGGTAGCGAGCCTGGTAGACGGCGTGACCAAGCTAAGCTACATTGACACGATGCGCCAGATGAGCACGCGCGACGTGGAAAAGCAGGAGGCGGAGAGCCTACGCAAGATGTTCCTGGCGATGGCGGAGGACGTGCGGGTGGTGTTGATCAAGCTGGCCGACAGGCTGCACAACATGCGCACGCTGGGATCGCTGGCGCCGGAGAAACGAGAGCGGATCGCGCGCGAGACGCTCGAGATTTATGCGCCGCTGGCCAACAGGCTCGGCATCTGGCAGGTGAAGTGGGAGCTGGAGGACCTGGGGCTGCGGCACTACAAGCCAGAGACCTATTACCACATTGCGGAGCTGATCGACGAGCGCCGGGAGGCGCGTGAAGCGTACATCCAGCACGTGGTGGCCGAGCTACAGGCGCGGCTGCGGCTGGAAGGGATTGCCGCGGACGTGATCGGCCGCCCGAAACACATCTATAGCATCTATCGCAAGATGCAGCGCAAAGACATCGAGTTCGACCAGGTGTATGACGTGCGCGGCCTCCGGATCGTTGTCGACTCGGTGCAGGACTGCTACGCGGCGTTGGGGGTGGTCCACTCTCTGTGGCGACCGATCCCGGGTCAGTTTGACGACTTTATCGCCACGCCAAAGGATAACATGTACCAGTCGCTCCACACGGCGGTTGTTGGGCCCCAGGGCAGGACGGTGGAGGCACAGATCCGGACGAGGGATATGCACCGTCGGGCCGAGCTGGGTATCGCGGCACACTGGCGCTACAAGGAAGGCATGCGGCGCGATGTGTTGTATGAGAACAAGGTGGCGTGGATCCGGTCGCTGATGGACTGGCGGGCCGACGTCGAAGACGCGCGCGAGTTTGTCGACACGCTCAAGAGCGACATGCTGGACGACAGGGTGTACGTGTTTACGCCGAAAGGTCAGGTGCTGGACCTGCCGGCCGGCTCGACGCCGATCGATTTCGCCTACTATATCCACACAGAGGTAGGCCACCGCTGCCGGGGGGCGCGGGTCAACGGCCACCTTGTCGGGCTCCCGTACAAGCTGCAGAATGGGGACCAGGTGGAGATCATTACGGCCAAGCGGGGCGGGCCGAGCCGCGACTGGATGCGGCCGGCGCTGGGCTATGTTCGGTCGGCGCGCAGCCGGCAAAAGATCCGGCGCTGGTTCAAGCAGCAGGACCGCGAGGAGAATATCTCCTTCGGACGCGAGCAGCTCAGGCGCGAGCTGAAGCGGTTGAATCTAAACGCCAGCATCCGCTACCAGGACATTGCGGCGCTGTTCGACTTTAAGGACCTGGACGACTTTTACGCAGCGATCGGCTTTGGGGATCTGAGCTCACAGCGCGTCGCAGCCAAGATCTTGCAGGAGCTGGGACGCGAAGAGGTTTTTCAGGAAGAGGAAGAGGCGCCCCACGCCATTACGCCCGAGGGCATCCGTGTCAAGGGTGTGGGCGACCTGTTCACGCAGCTTGCCAGGTGCTGCGAGCCCAAGCCGGACGATCCGGCTCCGATCGTGGGCTACGTGACGCGTGGCAGGGGCGTGACGATCCACAAGTGGGACTGCCCGAACATCCTGCAGCGCACCAACAAGGGGGACGTGGAGCGGCTGATCGAGGTGGACTGGGGCAGCCCACGAGAGCGAATCTATCCTGTCATCGTCAAGGTGCGTGCGTGGGACAGGGGCGGGCTGCTGCGCGACATTGCGAGCGTGGTGGCGGAAGAAGAGGTGAACATGCGCGAGGTAAGCTCGGTGTCGCTGCCCAAGATGAACGTGGTGACGCTGACCGCGACCCTCGAGATCAGCTTTGTGAGCCAGTTGATCAGTATCCTCGACAAGATCGAGCGGCTGCCGAACGTGATCGAGGTGAGCCGGCAGGCGAGCTAGTACCACAGAGATTCACAGAGACAAACAGAGAGGGAAAGAGAGACAAATGTCTCTCTTTCCCTCTCTGTTTGTATTGCCTGGCTGATTACCGGAAGAGGGCGGCGAAAGGATCCGGCGGGATCTGGTCGGGGTCGAGGGTGCGCTCGATCTCGATGTTCGGGTCTGCCTTGCGTTCTTCCAGCCAGTCGCTGAGCGCCTGGTTTTGGAGCTGAGCGACGACGTCGGCGGGCAGTGGGCCGTTCTCGTCGCGCTCGAGCACCTGGACAACGTAAAAGACGCCGTCGCTCTCTACGATCTCGATCTCGCCAACGGGCATGGTCAAGACGGCAGTCTCCACCGCCTCACCGTAGCGCGCGGCAACCTGGTCGGGCGTAACGAATCCCGCGTCGCCACCGGCATCGACGGTAAGTGTATCGGTCGACACTTCTTGCGCGACGACGGCAAATTCCTCGCCGCCTTCGATGCGTGCCAGGGCAGCCTGAGCCTCTTCTTCTGTCTCGACTTGTATGATCTGCAGATGGGCAACCAGGCCGGTCGTCTCGACCTGGCCTGCCAGGAATTCCTGGAACTTGTCGCGCAGCAGCTCGCGATGCACGATGGCCTCGTACTCGCTCGCAGATAGGCCCATGCTGTCGAGGATGTTGCCGTACAGCTCGTCGACGTCGTCCTCGGTGACTACCACGGGAGTCGGCGCCGGCTCGGTGCCTGTGACCGGCTCTGTGGCTGCCGGTGTCAGGGCCTGGCGCATGTCGGCGCGGATCGACTCTTCTACCTCTGTGTCGGTGACGGTGATGCTCTCTTCTTCCGCCTTTTGGGCGATCAGCTCATAGTCGATGAGCTGATCGAGCGTCGTTTGCGGCACGAGGGCCAACTGCTGCTGCACCTGGCTGATCTGCTGCTGATAGAACGAAATCAGGAACTCGTTTTCCTCAGGTGACTGGTTGAGCTGGTCGAGCGTGGTCTGCATGTTGCTCATCGTGATGTACTGGAAGTAGCGGTTGTAGTTAACCAGGTCCTGGTACTCGTCGGTCGGGAGTCTGGTGCCATTGACGATGGCGACCGGCTGCGAAGGGGCGATGATCACTTCCATGATCACGCCGACCAGGGCAACGGTCAGGACCACTGCCGCGATCGCCGCAATCGTGATGTAGATGATGCGGTTCTGTCGTGCCTCACGCTTGCCGATTGCGACTTGCTTTTTGGTTTGGCGCTTGACCGCTTCGGCCTGCAAGCGCCGCTCTGTTGACCTCTTGGTCATGGGTCCTCCCCACACCTTTGTGATGGGCGGCACGACTCCGGCCGGCTGCCTCCCCCGCTGGCGCAGGGCAAGTGCGGCTGCCGGCCGGAGTAGCGCCGCCCGCTATGCCTAGTACTGCCGTATGTGATCGGCAGTGAACGGCAGGAGGGCCAGATGGCGTGCCCGCTTGACGGCGGTCGCCAGCCGGCGCTGGTGCTTGGCACACGTGCCGGTCTTGCGCCGCGATTTGATCTTGCCACGGTCCGTCAGGTAACGACGGAGCGTGCCAACATCCTTATAGTCAATAGCCCGCGTTTTGTCGAGGCAGAAGGCACACACCTTCTTGCGGCGCTGGAAACGGCGCCGGCCCCCGCCTCGTGGACTGCGATCGTCATCATCCATGGTTTCTCAAAATCTCCTTACTGTTCTTGCTCACTGCTGCCGGCCCACGGGCCCGGCGCAGCCAGGTCATCTCGTGTCTGGCCGGATCCGTGCCCGGCCTCTCGCGTGCGGGGCCGGGGCCCCAACATGATCATCTCTCCGGCGACAAGCTCGGTTCGAAAGTGCTTCTGCCCGTCAGGCTGCTCCCAGCCACGCGTGCGGAGCTCTCCCTCGACATAGACGCGGCGTCCCTTGGTCAGATACTCGTGGCAGATCTCGGCCAGGCTGCCCCAGGCGACGACGTTGAACCACTCGGTGGTGTCGCGCCGCCCACCGTTCGAGCCGCCCCAGGCGCGGGTCGTCGCGAGACTGAAGGATGTGATGGCCTGTCCATCGGGTGTGTAGCGCATCTCGGGGTCGCGGCCAAGGTTGCCGATGACCATCACCCGGTTCAGGCATGCGTCCTCTTGCAGCCTCCGGGCGTCGATCGTGTCGAGGCTGTCCATCGGGATCAGCTTTTCGGCCACGACTTCGGTGCGAACCTGCCGCTGCCCGTCGCCATCTTCCCAGCTCCGCGTCTGAAGGTGCCCCTCGACGTACATCCGTTGGTGCTTTTGCAGCCAGTGGCCGCAAGAAGCGGCGAGGTCGCCCCACGCGACGACATTGAACCACTCGCACGCTTCGCGCGGCTGGCCCGCGTTCGTCGTCCAGCGCCTCGTGGTGGAGACGCAAAAAGAAGCGACCGGCTGTCCGTTATCGGTCGAGCGCAGTTCTGGCTCTCGCTCCACAAAGCCGATGATCATCACCTTGTTCAAGCCCCGCGCCATGTCCCGCTCCCTCTCTAATCCCAAACCCGTCTCAACCTAGGAGCGGCGTCAGAGCCGCTCTCGCTTCCAAGGTACTAGTCGCCGACACGCACAAGCATGTAACGCAGCGCTTGCTCTTCCAGCTTGAGAAAACGTTCGATCTCGGGAAGAACTGCGGGTGGGGCCTGGAAGGTAAAGATAATGTCGTGTCCTTCCGTTGCCTTGCCAATCACATACGCCAGGCGGCGTTTGCCTCGCGCCTCGACCTTGGTCATCTCGCCCCGAGTGTTCTCGTAGCCAACAGTGACCAGTTGGGTGACGCGCTCCACGATGCTGCTCACGGCTTCTTCTTCCGCGGCAGCGTTCAACACCACATACAACTCGTATTCCCTCATGCTTACCTCCTTTCCACGGGATTGCCTGCGGATGAGCCGCAGGCGGAAAGAAGAGGGACGTGTGTGCCCTCTGCACAACGCGCGCAACTATAGCACAAAGGGGGGAATTTGGCAAAAAGGGAGGGATGGTAGGTTGGTAGATTGGTAAATTGGTAGATTGGTCCTGTCACCAATCTACCAATCTACCAATCTACTATCAAGGGGAGAAGCGGATGTGGAGGACGTCGCCATCCTGGACGACGTAATCGCGGCCTTCGAGGCGCACGTGTCCCTGCTCGCGGGCGTGGGCCATGTCGCCGGCGGCGACCAGGTCACGGTGGGCGACGACCTCGGCGCGAATAAAGCCCTTTTGCATGTCGGTGTGAATCTGGCCTGCCGCATCGTACGCGGTCTGGCCGCGGCGCACTGTCCAGGCACGGACGACGTTGGTGCCGGTGGCGGTGAAAAAGGTAATCAGATCGAGCAGGCGGTAGCCGGCGTGGATCAACTGGACGAGGCCGGTTTCGTGCTGGCCCAGCTCGGCGCGATACTCGGCCGCCTCCTCTGGTGACCAGTCGGCGAGGCCGGCTTCCAGCTCGGCGGCCAGGATCACGACCTGTGCACCTTCGGCCTGCGCGCGCGCCACCACGGCCCGGGCCAACGGCCCATCCGTGGGCAGGTCCTCCTCACCGACGTTGGCGACGTAGAGACGCGGCTTGGCGGTGAGCAGAAAGAGCGGCGCGACCATCTCGGCTTCTTTGGCCGACAGATCGATGGTCGACGCCAGGTGTCCGGCCTCCAGGTGTGCCTTCAGGCGCGACAGAAGCTCGAGCTCGGCGGCGTACGCCTTGGGCTGTGCCTTGGACGCGGCGCGCACCTTTTCGATGCGCCGCTCGACGGTGGCCAGGTCGGCGAGCACCAGCTCGAGGTTAACGACGTCCACGTCGGCCATCGGATCGAGATCTGCCGTGACGTGGGCGACGTCGGGGTGCTCGAAGCAGCGCACGACCATGGCGATCGCGTCCACGTTGCGGATATGGCCGAGGAACTGGTTGCCCAGCCCCTCCCCCCTGTGCGCTCCTGCTACCAGCCCGGCAATGTCCACGAACTCGATCGTCGTCGGCTTGACCTCTTTGGGGCGCACGATCGCCGCCACCTGGTGCAGGCGTGGATCGGGCACCTCGACCACGCCCACATTCGGATCGATGGTGGTGAACGGGTAGCTGGCGACCGCCGCGCCGGCGCGGGTGAGCGCGTTAAAGAGTGTGCTCTTGCCCACGTTGGGCAGGCCGACAATCCCGATCTGTAAGCTCATCGTGAGTCCCCCTTTTCGATGACCCGGTAGCCAAGATCGCAAGAGCTGGGCTGATTATAACATCAAATGACAGTGGCGGCAAAGTAAGGTAGCATGCCCTACCCACCAGGCCTTGCCCCCTTGCACAAACCGCCCGCCTGTGGCACAATAGGGGTGACCACGACGTGTCTGTAGCCACGATTGACGGGAGGGGAAAATGTCAAGTATGACAAAACGCGCGCGCCTGGAAGCCGCAATCCGCGGAGACGAGCCCGACCGCGTGCCGGTGGCGCTGTGGCGCCACTTTCCTGGCGACGACCAGGACCCGGCGGCGCTGGCGACGTCGACGCTCGGGTTTCAGCAGCAGTATGATTTCGACTTTATCAAGGTGACGCCGGCCAGCAGCTTTGCGGTGCGCGACTGGGGAGTGGAAGATATCTGGACCGGCAACCAGGAGGGGACGCGCGATTATAGCCGCCAGCCGGTGCGCAGCCCCGAGCAGTGGCAGGCCCTGCCTCGCCTGGAGACGGATCAGGGAGCGCTCGGCGCCCAGCTCTACTGCCTGGAGCGCATCCACGACGCGGTG
>DATHUZ010000783.1:0-7741 GCA_035461725.1 Anaerolineae bacterium | reverse complement strand
CATCCAGTCTTACCAGGACTATGGCGGCACGCCCTACTTTCACCACGGCCTCGACATGATGAAGGTGTATGGCACAGATGTGATCAACCGCTCGGGCGGGCAGGTGATCAACATCGAAAACTACCAGCCTGGCTGGGACCTGTACTGGGAGGTGGCGGTCCTTGACCCCGACGGCTATATCTGGCAGTACCACCATATCGAGGAGCCAACCATCCCTCAGTATATCTGGAACAAGTACTATGAATACCTGGCCGATCCGGTCAACGGTGGATTCATCGCCGCCAACACCTACATCGGCGATATCATCTACTGGCCTGTCTGGTCGTTTGGCAAGCAGTTCAACCACATCCATCTCAATATCCTCGCCGCCGGCGGCGTGTACGTCAACGGCTTTGAGTTCCACGTCGCCCTGCCCGACGCGGTCGGACCGCAGATCCAGGCTGCCGGCCTGCTGCAGAACGGCCAGATCTATCCCGGTGACGAGGTCGCGGGTGACTATAGCCTCTACGTCCACGCCCGCGACCTGGTGTTGGACGACGTCTATTATCTGCCGCCGTACGAAGTGACCTTCTCGGTGGATGGCGGCCCGGTGTACACCACCTGGCGCTTTGACACGCTGCCGGGCGGCGCCGACCGGTACGCTTACCTGCACGATTTTTACGTGCCGCCCACGTGTGGCGACTATGGCTGCCGCGAGTTCTACATCGACCTGGGCTTTATCCCCGGCTCCCACTTTGACTTTCCAACGGCCGGGGGAGAGCACACGGTGCTGGTCACGGTGCGCGATTATGCCGGCAACTCGGCCAGCCAGCCCTACACCTATACCGTCATCGGTCTGCCTAACCAGGCGCCGGTGGCAGACCCCCAGTCGGTGTCCACTGCCGAGGATATCCCTCTCGACATCCGCCTCACAGGCTCAGACCCGGACGGCGATCCGCTCACCTACCAGGTCGTGCTCACCCCGACCCACGGCACGCTCGCCGGCACCCCGCCTGACCTGACCTACACGCCCAATGCCAACTACCACGGAGCCGACAGCCTGACCTTTGTGGTACACGACGGCCAAGCCGGCTCGGCGCCGGCGGTAGTCAGCATCGACGTGACGCCCGTGAACGACCCGCCACTGGCCAACCCCGAGGTGCTATCGATGCTCGAGGACACCCCGGTCAATGTCCTACTCGCCGGCTCTGACGTTGACGGCGATCCACTCACCTATCACGTCGTGCTCACCCCCACCCACGGGACGCTCACCGGTACCGCACCCGCCCTGATCTACACCCCTGTGGCCGACTATCACGGCAGCGACAGCCTGGCCTTTTTCGTCAGCGATGGCCATCTCGACTCGCAGCCGGCGCAGGTGAGCCTTGATATCACCTCGGTCAACGACGCGCCGGTAGCGGTTCCCCTGGCGATCACGGCCTGGCACCACCTACCTGTGGGGGTGGTGTTAAGCGGGTCGGACGTCGATGGCGATCTGCTGGAGTATCAGGTTGTCACAGAGCCGGCGCACGGAACCCTCACGGGCACTCTGCCGAACCTGACCTACACGCCTGTCGCCGGCTATGCCGGTTCTGACGCCTTTACTTTCCTCGTGGACGACGGCGAGCTCCGGTCGGAGCCGGCAGTGGTCACGCTCACCATCCTGTTCACCGTCTATGTGCCGCTGCTCGCCAGGTAGCATCGTCGCGCGGGCAGCGCCCGTGCGGCAGAGGTGTGGCGTGCTCGAGACAGGGCCGTTGCCGCCGCGTGGGTCACGCGACGGCTGACGGCTGGCTCTCCGCCCGGTCCGTTCCCGGAAAACGTGGTACGATGGATCCTGGCGAGTTGTGCTCGTACTGTGACCATCTGTGGAGGGCGAGATGCATGCGATGCAGAAGGGGATGGGGATCGCGCTCGTGCTTCTGGCCACGCTGAGCCTGGGGGCGTGTGCGGCGTGGCCCGGCGCCGATCGTACCGCCCGGCCGGCGGTCTGGCCCCTCGCCTCACCTGTCGCCGATGCTCCCACCGCCGGCATCTGCGGCGGCGCCACGGGC
Source organism: Anaerolineae bacterium (assembly GCA_035461725.1). GTDB lineage: Bacteria > Chloroflexota > Anaerolineae > JAAYZQ01 > JAAYZQ01 > JAFGIA01. The sequence continues at coordinate 5,708 of DATHUZ010000783.1, read as the reverse complement.
TCGCACGTGATGATCACCATCGAGCCAGACGCCGTCTCGCCGCGCTGCGTGCGGGTGACACCCGGCCAACGCTTGACCGTCGAAAATCAGACGGGTGAGACCCGTGAGGCCAGCATCGCCCTCTTTACAGCCAGGGTACCGTCAGCCCAGGCTCACACCTTTGACACCCCCTTTGGCGACTACCTGGCACCTGGAGTCCATCTCTTGCGCATTTCTGGCCTCGCCGGCGGCTCTGAAATCTGGCTCTGGCCCGAGGCCTCGCCGGCACCTACCCCCACGGCGCCACTGTCAACCCAGGCCGCCGCAACAGAAGCAAGCGGCGGCGTTGCGGCGCCCGCCGGCGCGCTCTATGGCGCGGGACCCGAGTCTGGCCCGGCCCTCTTTGCCTGGCCACCCACGCAGGAGGATCTTGGCCCGGATCTCGCCGTCTTTCCGGGGGCTGTCGTTTCGCACAGCGGGCGCTGGCTTGCGACCCCGGCCACTTATCCCGACGCCGAGGCCGTGCACGTGTACGATCTCGATGCGGGCACGCGAGTCGAGTACGCCGCCACGCCCCGCTACCACGTATATCGCCTGGCGTTCGACCCGGCCGAGACCCGGCTGGCCTTTCTCGAGCTTGCGCCCGGCGACGTGCAGGATACCCCGTGGGCCATCGTGGTGGTGCGGCTCGAGGACGCCACCGTTACCCGGTTCGAGGGCACGACGATGCTCGAGGCCGGCCGCTACCCCGGCAACCCCCTGGGCTGGACCGCCTCGGGGGACGAGCTGCTTCTCAGCCTGTTCATTCCCTACTCCGAGGGCCTATATAGCGGCGTGGTGGCTCTGTCCATGCCGCCCGACACGCCCGGCGGGTTTGCCAGTGGGCTCGTACCGCGCGCCATTCTGTCAGAGGGAGAATACATGTCCACACCGCGGCTGGCGCCCGACGGCACGCGTCTGCTCTACCTTGGCCGCGACCCCAACTATGTACCGGCTGACTATGAGCCGCCGATGCAGGATTGGGCCGTCAACCAGCTCTGGCTGCTCGACCTGAGCACGGGGCAGCGGACGCTGCTCTACGAGGTAACGGATGGCGAGGCGCTGCTGCGCGATGCTGCGTGGTCGCCCGATGGCTCGTCGGTCCTTTTCGCCCAGGGCCACTATGCCGGCTGGAATTTTCGTACCCTCACCCTCAAGATCTCTGACCTAGGCGGCCAGGTGCGCCACGTGGCGCCGGTTCCCACCGGAGGAGACGCATGGGCAGCCAACCTCTACTGGTGCCACCCCGAGACCGCATTCGCCGAGTTCATCGGGCCCGCGCCGCTGCCGGAGCTGTGGGCCGTCGACCTGACGGGCGAGGCGGGCTGGTGGGAGCCACAGCCGGACCAGCCGGCGTTTATGGTAGGGTGCGTTCGGCCAGAGGGTGGCTAGAGCGCGTGTGGAGGTGTGCGGACATGGCAGGGCGGAACGTCAGGGCGATCGATGAGCAGGCGCTGGTCGCGGCTGCGCGCCGTGGCGACGTGACAACGTTTAACGAGCTGCTGCGCATCCACCAGGATCTGATGTTCAACGTGGCCTACCTCTTGCTGGACGACCGCGAGGCGGCGGGTGACGCGGTGCAGGCTGCAGCCGTGTCGGCGTTCAAGGCCGTACGCCACTTTCGCGGCGACTCGTCCAGGAGCTGGCTGCTGCGGATCGTCACCCACCGTTGTTACGACGAGCTGCGTGCGCGGCGTCGCCGGTCCACCCACCCGGCGGAACCTCGTCCGGAGGCCAATCGGCTGCCGACTCTTCCCTGCGCACGCGAATTGCCAGCACAGCATCCCGGCCGGGGCCACCAGGTGCAGCTCGTGGAGCGTGCGGTCCTAACCCTGCAACCGCAGCAGCGTGTCATTCTGATCCTCTCGGATGTGCATGGACTCTCGTACCAGGAGATCGCCGCCGCGCTTCAGATGTCGCGCGACACAGTCCAGTCGCGGCTCAGCCAGGCCAGAATGCAACTGCGCGACACGCTGCAGGGCAACAATCCGACCCCAAGAACTCTATAACTACTGGCCCGGGCTTTTCGATCAAACCAGCCGAGTCGACCTCGCGGCAAGTGGCGCGCGCGTTGCGCTCACCGGCGCAACTTGCAACCCTGTGCAGATGTGGTACAATGATCTTCTGTCGCAGAAACAGAGTATTCTCAGCGAGGAGACAGGATGAAATCAACGTGGAAAGTACTCAGCGGTACCCTGGCCCTTCTGCTTGTTGGACTGGGCCTGGTGTGGACCCTCTCGTACCAGCCGCCAGTAGCCGGCTCGACCGCGCGCGCTGCCGGAGGAGCGAGCGCACTGCTGGGGCTCGGCGAGACCCCGCCTTATACTGTCACCGTCAGCGGGCCCTACACCCCCACGCTCAGTGTGGCGGTGCGCGACCTGCCGGACAAGCCGAACCTGCCCACCCTGGATCGTGAGCCCGCACAGCGCGACGATCACGGCATTATCGTCCCCGATATCCAGATGCCGCCTCACGGCAACCCGCTGGTGGAGCTGCAGGCAGGTACTCGGAAGCTCAGTGCGAATGGTTTCACGGTGCCGATCCTCAACTTTGCCGGCGTTCAGGACAACTCCTCGCCACCGGACGACACCGGCGACGTAGGCCTCAACCACTTTTTGCAGGGCGACAACGGCCCTGCCGGGTCGCGCGTGACGGTCTATGACAAGGCCGGCACGTTTCTGGCTCAGTTCGACATGGAAGACCTGGCGTCGACGGCGCCATGCAACAGCGGCTACTGCGATCCGATCATCCAGTACGACGAGCTGGCCGACCGGTGGATGATCGCCGAGTTTGACAGCAGCGCGAGCACCTTGTGCGTCTATGTTTCCGTCACGCCAGACCCGACCGGCCAGTGGTGGGCCTATGCCTTTAATCCGCCGGGCGGCATGCAGGACTATCCCAAGTACGCGGTGTGGCCCGACGGCTACTATGTGGGCGCCAACAACGGGGGGACGGTGATCGTCCTGGAGCGGGCCGACATGCTGAACGGACAGCCGGCGACGATGCAGACGTTCTCCATCGGGCTGCTGCCAGGGTTCTCATTTCAACTGACGGTGCCGGCGACGATGGAAGGGCCGCCGCCGCCGGATGGGTCGCCGGCCTACTATCTGCGGCCGCGAGACACCGAGATCCATGGGGGCACGTGCCCGGGGTGCGACCTGATGGAGATGTGGGCGCTGGACGTGGACTGGACGACGCCGGCGAACTCGGCTCTGACGTCGCTGCCGGGGGTGCAGTTGACGGATTGGGACCAGACGCTGTGTGGGACAGGGAGTGACTGGAGCTGCATGCCGCAGCCGGGCACGTCGCAACAATTGGATCCGATCCGAGAGCCGCTCCACTACCCACTGCAGTACCGGAACTTTGAGACGCACGAGACGCTGGTGGGCTGCTTTGCCGAGGACGTGGACGGGACGGACCACGCGGCGGTGCACTGGTTCGAGCTGCGGCGGACGCCGCCGGGGTCGGGGAACTGGGTGAAGTACCAGGAAGGCGTGGTGGGCGACGGGCTGGTGGACGTGCACCGGAGCGTGTGCAGCGCGGCGATGGACAGCGCGGGGAACATCGCGGTGGGCTATACGCGCACGGGGAGCCAGGCGCCGTACTACCCGTCGATCTATTACTCGGGCCGGCGGGCGAGTGACCCGTTGGGCACGATGCCGTACTATGACAATCTGATCTGGGATGCGACGACGTCCAAGACGAACAACGAGCGATGGGGCGATTATTCGGGTATCGGGGTGGACCCGTTGGACGGCTGCACGTTCTGGTACACGACTGAGTATGGCGGCAGCGGGCAGACGCGGGTGGCGGCGTTCAAGTTCGACGAGTGCGGCACGCCGGACTTTGTCCTGACTGCCTCGCCCGACATCCTGCACGTCTGTGCCCCGAACGATGCCGTCTATGCGGTGAGCCTGGGAAGTGTGAGCGGGTTCAGCAACACTGTGACGCTGGCGTCGACGGGCCAGCCGGCAGGCACCAGTGCGTCGTTCGTCCCCAACCCGGTTACGCCGCCCGGCGACAGCGTCTTGACCATCGGCGACACCGGCAGTGCAGCCCCCGGATCGTATGATATCACCGTCGACGGTACGGCCGAGGGCTCTGCGGGCCATCAGGATATGGTGGTGCTCAATCTGTTCGCTGCCCCACCCGGTTCCACAGCCCTCCTGCTGCCGGTCGAGGGCACGACGGGTGTGTCCACCAGGCCCACCTACGACTGGAGCGACGTGGCCGATGCGGGGACCTATGACATCGAGGTCGCGACCGATCCCGATTTTGTCCATATCGTCGACTCGGCCACCGGCCTGACCGCCTCGACCTATACCCCGGCCGGCACGCTGGCGCCGGACACGGTGCACTACTGGCGGGTGCGGGCGGTCAACGCGTGCGGGGGCACGGCTTCGAGCATGGGCGCGTTTCGCACTGCGTCAAGCACGTGTGTGACGTACGTGAGCACCGACGTACCCAAGGCCATCAGCGACTATACCTGGACGACCAGCGTGGTCAATGTTCCAGATACCTTTGAGGTTCTTGACGTGGACGTGATCCTCAACTCGATCGTCCACACCTACGACGGCGACCTCGACATCTATATCCGCCACCCCGATACGACGGAAGTCGAGCTCTCCACCGACAATGGTGGCACTGGTGAGAACTATACCAACACTCGTCTTGACGACGAAGCTGCCACCGCCATCACCAGCGGCAGCGCGCCTTTTACCGGCAGCTTCCGGCCCGAGGGCATCCTGGCGATGCTGGACGGAAAGGCAGCCAACGGTGCCTGGGCGCTGCGCATCTATGACGATGCCGGCAGCGACACCGGTACCCTGCACGGCTGGAGCCTGGTCGTATGCGGCACCACCGTCGGCGTGAGCGGCGACTATGGCGACCTGGCGGATAGTTACGGAATTGCCTGGCACACGGGCGACGGCGCATCCCGCCTGGGGGCGGCCTGGACGCTCGACGACGTGTTTGCCCCTCCGGGCTATGACGATCCCAGCGACGACGGGGTCACCTTCCCCAATGGCCTGATGCCGGGACACCTGGCCATCGCCCGTGTCAATGCGCAGGGCACACCGGCCAACGGACACTGGCTGCGGCTCTGGTTCGACTGGAACGGCGATGGCATCTTTGGCGACGAGGCCGAGGGTGAACAGGTGTACGACGCCGCCATAGACAGTGGTGATAACGACATCACGGTGAACGTGCCGGAGGATGCGGTCTCCCCTCTACACTTCCGCGCGCGGCTGTACGACGGCGACGATAGCCGCCTGCGAGACGCTGGTTCCTGGGGCGGCGCAGATGGTGGCGAAGTGGAAGACTATGCCGTTGTGATGCAGTGTGGCGCCGGGCTGCAGCTCTTCCCGCCGGCGGCTGCGGAAGAGGGTGCGCCGGGCACGACCATCACCTATACCCTGTGGGCCACCAACACCGGTACCTGCAGTGATACCCTGACCGTCAGTGTGAGCGGAAACGCCTGGGCCACCGATGCACCACTGGCAGTGGGGCCGCTGGCCCCGGGTACCGGCGCCGCCCTGGACGTCGCGGTAGACATCCCCCTGGCGGCGAACGATGGCGACCGGGATGAGGCCACGGTTACAGTGGCCTCGCAGGTTGACATCAGTACGACGGCGACCAGTGTGCTGACCACCACCGCGGTCGTGGGCTGCATCGACCTGACCGGCATCACT
>DATHUZ010000782.1:0-4642 GCA_035461725.1 Anaerolineae bacterium | reverse complement strand
TCAGCAGGCCTGCCACGATCTTGCCGTTGGCCGGCTTGCCGATCTGACCTGTCGTCGCCTGGGCGTGCGCCGCGGTCGCCGGCTTGGCGGAGGGCCGGGGTGTGACCGGACGGGGCTTGATCGGCTTTGGTGGTGCCGGCGCTGCTTCTTTCTTTCGCACGCGCCCCGTTTTCATCGACGGCTCCTGCCTCTTTCACCGCCAGGTCCCGCATCGCCGGGCCGGCGCACGCGCGAGCGCCGGTCGCGGATGCGCGGGCGGGTGAGCTGCTCTTCGGGCGGCTGGGTGCGCAGCCAATCGTGGACCTGCGGGAGCGCGTTGGCCCGCCGCGCTGCCCACAGTACCTCGCGGATCTTGTGCGGCAGCGCGGCGCCCGGTAGTTGACTGGCGTCGCTGATGCCGACCTGCTCCGCCAGGCGCTGGAGCTGGTCAAAGCTCTCCACGTTCTGGCACGCGTACACGTAGGTGAGATACAGATTGTCCGCGGGCGGGCGGGGCAAGGGGGGATAGTCGGTGGGAAAACGAAAATCGCGCAAAAAACGTGCCACCTCGTCCAGTCGGCCCTCGTCCTCCAGTTGCCGGACCAGGATCTCGATCTTGCCCGCTTCGTCGGGCAGATCGTAGAGGTGATGCCAGTCGACGTCGAGCGCAAAGCAGATGGTGTTGAAATCCTCGGTGCCCAGGCTCATGCCCAGGAGCTGGTCGCGCAGCTCCGCGGCTGCGCCTTTCAGCGGCGGGCGCTCGAGGTCGGTACCGCAGAAGGCGCACTCTCGCGCATAATCGGCGTTCTGCGCGCCACAGGCAGGACACTGGATCATAGGGTCCTCCTATCCATCCCGGATCGTCAACAGGCCGACGGCGACGTTGACAAAGAGCTCCAGCCGCTGTTCGGCACCCTCCCAATCCTCGGTCACGTAGGCGTCGCCCTGGCGCTCGTAGCGCTCGGGGAGGTCGAGCGCGGTGAGGGCGCGGTCCACCTGGAGGCGCACCGCTACGTCGCGCGGGACGACCAGCTCAATGCCACCCACCCCGCTCGTGACGCGTGCCGTATAATCGCCCGCGGCGGGGAACGTGATCTCGGTGCTGGCGGCGCCGGCCTCGACGACGAGGTCGCGCACGTCGAGGCCTGTCAGGTCGAGCTCGACGTTGCCGGCGCCCATGTTGACCTCTATCGAGTAACCGGCTCGCGGCGAAAGCAAGAGCTGCCAATCGTCGCCGGCGTCGAGGTCAAAGGGGCCGGCCTCATCCTGTGTCTGGTCGAGGTTCAGACGCACTGTAGAGCCGTCGCGCGACACCTGCCACCCCGGCTCGTCCCGGCTTACTTCCAGCACCCCGTCGATGAGCAGGTCCGAATCGTCAAGTACCGCGATCGACAGGTCGCCGCTCGCCATCCGCACGCTGAGTTGGGCCAGCTCGGCGCCGTCGAGCGATTCTTCGATGGCCACTCTCTCCCGGTTGCCTGCCTGCCCCAGGTCGTCCATGCTGCCACCGGCGACCAGGTAGATCGCCCCGGCGAGGACGATGAGCCCGACGACGGCGACGATCAGGTTACCGATCACCGACCGGCCGCCGAGTAGCAGGTCGAGCCCACCGAGCACCAGGAGCAGGGGCCACAGTCGCCACAGCTCCCACCAGTCCACGTTCACCATACCGAGGTTGTCGAGCAGAAAGAGCAGGCCCGCCGCGATCAGGATCAGTGGCCACACGATCCCCGATCCGCCACCGCGCCGCCTACGGCGCTCACCGGTTTCATTCGTCATCGATTCACCTCCTTACTCTCTGCACAGACTGGCACCGAGATTCACCAGCCGCAGGAGGCAGATGCTGCTTTGCCTCTGTGTTCTCTGTGTGTGTCTCTTTGTTCTCTTGCTACCGCAGCGCGCGCACATCGATGCTGCCGGCCCCTGTGTGCGCCTCGATCGTCGGGCCGCCGGCGCCGATGGTGCCGTTGACGTCACGCGGCGACGTGTCGCCGATCACCTCGAAATCGTCCACGTCCACGCTGCCCACACCCGTGCTCAGATCGAGGTCGACGTTTGCGTCGGGCGGCAAAAAGATCGCGATCGAGCCGGCACCGGTCTGCAAGCGCAGATCCTCGAGCGGCGCCCCTTCGTAGCGGACGGTGCCCGCGCCTGTATCGATGCTGCCACCTGCGAGCCCGCCTACGGCGCGCACATCACCCGCGCCCGTGTGCACGTCGAGCTCGCCGCGGATGCCCTCGATCAGCACCTCACCGGCGCCGTTGTCGACGACGAGCACCGTGTCGGCCGGCACCTGGATGTCGAGGCTGACCGAGCGGTTGCTCAGGCGGCGGGCAACGGGCAACCTGGTGGTGATGCCAAGCCCGTCGTCGCGCTCATCCCACCGGATGTCAATGTCTTCGAGATCCGACCGGCCCGGCGCGCGGCGCGTCGCCACGACGTGGATGACGCCCGGCTCGCCGGCACGGATCGTGATGCTGCCGGCGAAATTGTCGATCTCCAGGGTGGGATCGGCGCCGACGTTGAACGTGCGCTCGATCCTGTCGGTCACCCGTCCGATGCCGACCCCGCCCTCGTCGATGTCCACCTGGCGATCGGTGATGACCAGGTAGGCGGCGCCCAACAGAACGAGACAGCCGCACAGAGCAAGCAGCGCGACGATGGTGCCCAGAATGATCCAGAGCGTTCGGTTTGACCTTCTTTCTTCCATTTCTTCCTCCCGTATCGGTTACAAGTGATCTGTTATGCACGATCGTCGAGCTAATCTACCGCTGCGTCGAGGCAGTGAGCCACGCCCTATACGTTTGGGCGTGACTCGTGGTTGTATCCCATACAATCATATCATAGCGTGCGCGCGAGTGCAAAGACCGGAAAGCACGATGCTTACAATTGCCTTTCAGCCTTTCCCTCACGTGATCAACTCTGGTGGCAGGTGCTCCGTCCTGTTTGTGTAGCACACCCAGCGCTCACCAGACATAAAGCGCACCGACGTGATCCCTGTGTTGTCGATCAGGAACCAGTACCCCAGCTCCTCGGGGATGCCGAGGATGGCGTGCATCAAGTGGTTGTAGAACCCCGCGTGGCTGATGACGACCACGCGGTCGTTTGTGTTGCCGTGCCGCTCGAGCAGATCGGCCAAAAAGTGCTCGGCGCGCACACGGCGCAGCTCGTCTGCCTCGAACGGGCGGTTCCACCACCCCTCCTCGCCGAGCGTCTCGGGCAAGACGAGAGCGGGATGATGCTCTTCAAAGTAGGCACGGTTCCGGCCGGGCAGGCCCGTGAGCTCGCCCGTCTGCGGGTCACGGTGGTGAATGCCGCCCGTCTCGTGCACTTCTGACCAGGCCACCAGCGGCTGGCCGATCGCCTCGGCGACGATCAGGCCCGTCGCCACCGAGCGAACCATCAGGCTGGAGTAGAGGTGGGTGATCTGAAAGCCGGTCAGGTCCTTGCAATCGTGGGTGAACGGGTGGTCGCGCTGTGGGGGGCGCGCCAGGAAGGCGGCCAAGCGCTGCGCCTGCTGCACACCGAGGTCGGTCAGCTCCGGATCCTCGCTGCGCTGCGTGATCGGTCCACCCTCTGCCCAGAGTTGATTATTCTCCGACTGCGCGTGCCGGATAAAGTAAAGCTGCATCGATACTCCCTTTCAGCCGTCCTCGGTACAGTGAACCGGCACGCACCAGTATACCATGAAATTGCCGAGATGTCAGGTTTCACCCCCCCCTGCCCCCCCTGGAGGGGGGGAGGGAACTTGGCCTGAGGCGGTGAACAGGTCCATGGCCAGCGCCTGCACCTCTTCCACCGGCACGTCGGCCACGAACGACTCGTGGTGCGGACACTCCTGTTTCGTGGTGTCATTGCCGCACACGGGGCAGTGGATCTGCCACGAGATCGCCAACCGGTGGCCCGTGCGGGTCGGGTGTCCGGCATTGATCACGTTGCCACACCAGTAGACGCCGACGGTAGCGGTGCCGACCGCCCACGCGAGGTGGAGCGGCCCCGAGTCGTTGCCGACGACGAGCCGCGCGCGTGATAGGACGCCAAGCAATCCGCGCAGCGAGACGCGGTCACATAGATCGATCGCCGGGGCGCGCATCCGCTCGATCACACCGTCCACCAGTGGCCGCTCCGACCTTGCACCCGAGACGGCGACCCGCGCGCCTGCCTCCGTGAGGGTGCCGGCCACGGAGGCGAACTTGTCGGGAGGCCAGTGGCGCCGGCCGTCGCCCGCGCCCGGGTGGATGACTACCAGCGGTGCTCCCTCCTCCGGCACCACCTCGCGCGCCTCCGCCAGGTCGCTGTCGAGCACCGCCAGCCGTGGCCGCAGGGTGACAGGGGGCGCGCCGACGAGCGACACCACTTCGAGAAAGCGGTGCATCTCGTGTTGGTAGTGGTAAAAGGGCACCCAGCGGTCGAGGAGCAGCGTGCCCGGCGCGCGCATGCCCACGGTGAGGCGCGCACCGAGGCGGTTGACAAAGCGGTTGGAGTTCTGTCCACCGCCGTGGAGTTGGATCGCCACGTCAAAGCACTCCGCGCCCATCTCGTCGAAAAACCGGTCCAGCTCGGCAGGGTCCTCGTCCCGCTCCGCTACGTCATACACCCCGCGGAACGGGGGAATGGCGATCACCCGGTTCACCGGCGCCGGCCGGTCCCGGAAAAAGTCCAC
>DATHUZ010000781.1:0-2378 GCA_035461725.1 Anaerolineae bacterium | reverse complement strand
TGGATATCCAGCACGTCGTCGCTGCTGATCGGCGCCCACTTGGTGGCAACTTCCATTTCGTCGGCGCAGAGATCGGTGGGGTGGTCGGGGTTCGCGTCGAGTTGCATGAACACGATCACGTGGCTATCTGCCTCGCAGTGCCGGCAGCGGGTCTTGAGCACCCAGGAATCAGGCCATTTCTGCACCAGAGTAAAACTCTGATGTCGATAACGCCTTCCACATACCTGGCAGCGCATCTTGCCGATAAGCTTCAAGACCTGCTGCCTCTTTTCGGTTTCTTCCAACGGAACCTGCTCACTCTCATTCATGCGACCTCTTTTCCAGGGCCGAGACGGCCTCGTCTTGGCGGCGGGCAACCTTGCCCGCCAATTCTCCTTTATTCCTCCTCTTCGCGCTCGACGACTACTGTGATCTTGGCTTCTGCTCCAGGGGCGAAGCGGATGGTAACCGCGTGTGCGCCCAGTTCCTTGATTGGCTCGTCCAGGTCGATTTTGCGCCGGTCGACTTCGCGCCCCGATTTGGCCTCCAGCGCCTCGGCGATTTGTGCCTTGGTGATCGATCCATACAGCCGGTCGGTCTCGCCCGCGCGGGCCTGAAAGCTAACGGACATCTCGTCCAACACTTTTGCCAGCGCCTTGGCTTCGTTCAGCTCTTCGGCGTGCCGTCGCACGTCGGCCGCGCGTTCCAGTTCCGCCTGCTTGATGGCGCCCGATGTGGCCGCCACGGCCAGGCCCCGCGGCAACAGAAAATTGCGGGCATAGCCGTCGGCCACGCTCACGACTTCCCCGGCTTTGCCGAGGTTGTCTACGTCTTTTTTCAGCAACACGTCCATGTCTGCTCTCCTAATCCTCTGGGCTAGCTGTTGTAATCCGGCAACCATCGATACCGGATGTGTCAGCTACATTATACATCAAAATTCTCAAGAGCGCAAACCCCGCGATCTCGGATCGGCGGTTCGCCCCGCGTGTCACCGCCGGGCGAACTCCCACTGCCGGCGCCCCAATGTTAAAATTTCCGCTTCGGCAGAGCAAAATGAAACACAGTGCCTCCGCCCGGCGTGCTCTGTACGCCGATCGCGCCCCCGTGTGCCTCTACCAATCCCCTGGCGATCGCCAACCCCAGCCCCGCGCCACCTGTCGCCCTGCTGCGCGACTTTTCGCCCCGGTAAAAGCGCTCGAAAATGTGCGGCAGGTCGGCGGGCTCGATCCCCTCCCCTGTGTCGCTCACGTCGACCCGGACCGCCCCATCGAGCGCGGTCGCCCGGATCTCCACGCACCCCCCCGGCGGCGTGTGGCGCACGGCGTTGCCCACCAGGTTCGACAGCACGCGGCCGATCTGCCTGGCGTCGAGCCGCACAGGATCGACGCCCGGCTCCACGCTTCCTGCCAGCTCCACCCCCTGCCGCGCGGCCAGCTCCGAAAAGCTCTCGATCGTGTCCGAGATCAGGTCGGACAATGAATTCGCGCCCAGCTCGAGCGACAGCCCGCCGGCTTCGATCTGCGCCAGCTCGAACAGGTCGTCGATCAGGAGCGACAGCGCCTGGATCTCGCGCCGGGCCGTGCCCAGGTAGCGCGCTTCCACCTCTGGATCGTCCACCACGCCGTCCGCGAGCGCCTCTACGATGGCGCGGATCGAGGCCAGCGGTGTGCGCAGGTCGTGTCCCACCGACGCGATCAGGTTACGGCGCAGCGTATCGAGCTCGTCCTGTTTCCGCGCCGCCGCCTCCAGCTCGGCCACCATCCGGTTGAACGTGCGCGCCAGGTTGGCCATCTCGTCCTTGCCCTGCACCGGCACGCGCACGTCGAGCCGTTCGCGCGTGATCTCGCCCGCCGCCCTGTCCAGCGTCACGATCCTGTCGGTCAACGCCGCCGACAGAAAATAGCCCACCGAAGTGGCAATGCCCCCGGCGAACAACAGCAGCACCGTGGCCAGCAGCAGGTCGTGCCGGCTGGCGAACATCAGCCGCGCCGTGATCCACACGTTCAGAAAGGTCAGCACGCTGGCCAGCACGTAACCGCCCAGCAGCACCCAGCGGATGCGGGGTGAGTGGTGGATCCAGCCGAGACGGTAGGCGCCATAGCCGGCCGCCACCGACACCAGTGCCGTGATGCTCAAAAAGAGCGCCATCAACAAGAAATCCTGCGTGGGGGGCTCCAGCAGCAGGAAAAACGCAGCCAGCGCCAGCGCGACCGTCAGCGCCACGCCGCCGAGAAAACGGAGGTGCGTCGCTGCCGACTGGCTCCGCTCTACCTGATCATCTGCCATCATCTCTTCCTCTACGGCTCAAAGCGATAGCCAACCCCCCACACCGTCACGATGTGGCGTGGCTGCCCCGGATCGGCCTCGATCTTTTCCCGCAGCCGGCGCACGTGCACCGT
>DATHUZ010000780.1:0-3101 GCA_035461725.1 Anaerolineae bacterium | reverse complement strand
ACCTTGACCTCGATCACGTCGTGCCTACAGCCCCGAGAACACGGCGTCGATCTCGCTGTCGGGCACGTCGAAAATCACCCCGTGCGGCGGCAGCGGCTCGCGGGTCATGTACTCCGGCACGCGTGCATCTGCGGCGGTATGCCCGGCCTGTTCGTTAAACGCCAGCTCCATTTTGAGCACGTCCCGCTGCATCCTTTCCAGGTCCGCCACCGTCCAGCCCCAACCGAATCGCCCGTTGATCAGGTCCACCGCCAGTTGGGGATCCGCGAACACCGGCGGCCTGGCAAACAGGCACAAGCCCGTGCTGTCGAGCATCGCCGCACCCAACTGGAGCTTGAGCGACAGCTCACGCTGCCCCTCGATCCCAAGCGGGTTCACCTCTGCACGGTTGCCAAAGGCGTTACCGGCGGTGTGGTCGGCACCCATCGGCGAAGAAGCATAGGTCACGCCGTTGCCCTTCAGCGCGCGCGGATCGTAGGCTGGCATCGCCTGGCCTTTCACCACCGGCGCCGCCACACCCAGCACGCGCCCGGCTACCGCCGCACCCTGGCCCAACACCCTGCCCAGCACGCTGCCCGCTGCGATCTCGTGCAAGAGCGCGGCAAAGCCCGCCTCATCCCCAAAGCGAGCCAGGCCCGCCTCGGCTGCCACGCCGAGCGCCGCGCCCGCCTCGATCGAGTCGAGCCCGTAATCGTTGCACAGCCGGTTCAGACGCGCCACCGCGTCCAGGCTTCCGATGCCGAGATTCGAGCCGAGCAGGCCGATCGTCTCGTACTGCAGCGTCGACACAACCGGCTTGCCGTCGACGTCGACGAACGCGTTGCAGCACGCAATCACACACCCGGCCATGCACGTCGTGCCCATCTTGCCGCCACGCTCCAGCGTGATCTCTCTGATCTTTTGGCCGGTCAGGTTGTCCGCCTCTTCGAAACGACCCTCGCGAAAGTTCCGCGTCGGCAGCGCGCCCATCTCATTTACAGCCGCGACGATAGCTGCCGTCCCATACAGGTGCATCGCGCCCTTGCGCCCTGTCTTCGGGCTCTCGATCAGCTCGCTCGCAAAGCGGCGTGCCGAGGCACGGAACAGCTCCGGGTCGGCCAGCGGCAGAGCCGCCGTCGCCGACGCGTCAAGCACGATCGCTTTGAGCCCCTTGCTGCCCATGACTGCGCCCAGCCCGCCGCGCGCCGCCACGCGGCTATCCTGTTCGCCATAACCGGTGCACACCACGCCGGCCGCGCCGAGCAAGAGCTCGCCGGCCTGTCCGATCGACAGCACGGTGCAGTCACTGCCCCAGCGCTCCCGCGCCCTGGCTGTCGTGGCCTCGGTGCCCAGCCCGCGCCACTCGTCGGCTGGCAGCAGCTCAGCCTTGTCTTTCGCCACGTACAACTGGTAGAGCCGGCCGGGGGCGGATTGGCCCTCCACCACCAGCGCCTTCATACCCAGGCGCGCGAGGTCAGAGCCACCGCTGCCGCCACAGTTCGCCTCCTTGACCCCTCGGGTGAGCGGGCTCTTGCCCCCGATCGACAGCCGGCCCGAGCTGGACAGGCTGGTGCCGCCCAGCAGCCCCGGTGCCAGGATCAGCTTGTTGTTGGGACCCAGCGCATCACACTCGGCGGGAACCTCGGCGAGCAGAATCCCCGCGATTAGCCCCCGCCCGCCAAGGCGCTCATACTCAGGGCCAGTGTCTTCCCACACAGCTTCTCTATGCTCGATATTGATTCTTAGTATTTTCACTGTTTTTCTCCGATATCATACCAAAATCAAGGTTTCTTTTCCTTGGGCAGCGGCTGCCCGAGGTAGCGGCTCCACTCCTGGCGTATATAGCGCCCGTGTATGCCTTTCAGCTCCTCCAGTGCCTCCTGAGTCGTCTTGAAAAGGCGGGCGTTCTCGATCGAGTTGGCGATCTGCCCGGCCATGATCTCCAGGGCGGCGATGTCTTCCTCGCTAAAGGCGCCCGGCTCGGTGGATTGGATGGTCAGGGCACCAATGGCCTGGCCCCGGCTGACGAGCGGCAGGGCCAGCTCCGATCGCGTGTCGGGCAAGAGAGGGTTGGCCAGGCGATGAGCCTCCTTGCGAGTGTCGAGTGCCACGCGGGGCTTGGCCTCGGCGATGCACCGCCCCACCATCGACTGGCTGCCCACCCGCAGCCGGTATTCCTGGTTCAGCATCGCCTCGCCAGCCTCGCCGGTACCGGCTCGCAAGTAGGCCCACTCGCCTGGCTGGCTGTAGAATCGGAGCGCCTGATCGACCAGAAACAGGCCCACGTAGTAGAGGTCAAAACGCTCGCGGATCAGCTCCACCACCCGGCGCATCAGCTCATCCGGATCGATGATGCCGCTGGCCGCGTGCGCAACCTCGGCGCCCGTCTGGACCTGCACCGCCCGGCGCGCCAACATCCGTTCGGCTTGCTTGCGCTCGCTGATGTCACGAACCAGGGCTAAAAAGAACCGGTCTTCCCCCGACTCGATGATACCGAGGCGGACTTCGACGGGAAAGGTGGTGCCATCCTTGCGCCTGTGCAGCCGCTCCACCGTTTCCGGCTTGCCCGGCACCAGCCGCGACCAGTTGTCTCGCGCTCGGCCGTCAAAGGCAGAGTCGAAATCCTGGACCCGTAGCTCGAGCAGCTCCTCGCGTGTGTAGCCCAGGCTTTCACAGGCACGCCGGTTCACGTCCACTATCCTCGTGTCGGCATCGTGCAGGAAAAAAGCATCCGCGGCATGCTCGATCAGCAGGCGGAAACGTTCCTCGCTCTCCTGCCGCCCCTTTTCAGCCAGTTTCCGCTCGCTGATGTCTTCTACGATTTCGACAAAGCCGATCGGCGTGCCCTCTGCATTCGACACAGGGAACGCGCGAATTTCGGCAAAGTTGGTCGTGCCATCGTCGCGGATGCCCACCGTCTCCACCATGGCCGGCTTGCCGCTGGCCATGGCCTGCACACCCGGGCAGTGAGGGCAGATGGCGTCGCGTTTTTCAAACTCTGCAAAGCAGAACGTGCCGCCGAGCGCAGACGCAGGCTTGTGAAAGAGCTCGCCCTGCCTCTCGTTGGCCAGGATCACACAATGATCGCGGCCGATCAGCGTCAGGCCTATGTCCACGCTGTC
>DATHUZ010000779.1:0-3910 GCA_035461725.1 Anaerolineae bacterium | reverse complement strand
CAGCCGCCAGTAGACCGACAGGAAGGGGATCAGGAGCGAGGTGAGCCCCATCTCGGCCATGTGAGAGGGTGTGAGGGCCGCGCCCGCCAGGCGCCGGACGATAAAGCGCCCTGTCAGCGCGCCCCACATCGCCGCCGCGAGTCCGGCGCTGCATCGCCTCCCGGTGGTGAGCGACCAGAGGCCGGCCAGCGCAGCGGCCACGATTCCATAGTAGTGCCACGGCGTGCGCAGGCCGAGATAGCCGCGGTAGAGATCGGGGTGCTCCTTGTAGAGCAGGGCGTTGTAGCGGCTTTTGCGCTGCTGCAACAGGCTGACGCCCCACGGCGCGGCGCGCACGGGGTGGACGACGACAGCATCGGGTGCGCGCACCAGGCGCCTGGGCGGATCCAGTGCGCGCGCGTGCTTCCAGACGCGAAAGAGGAGGTCGCTGTCCTCGCGCCAGCCAAACCGCTCGTCGAACCCACCCACCGCTTCGAGCACATCGCGCCGGTAGAAGCAGTTGGCGGTCACAAAGTCCGAGTCGGCCAGGTGGGCGGCGTTGCGCGCATAGTCCGACGCTGCATCGGGCAGCGGCATGACCAGCCGGCCCGTGGCCCCCACAACCCACCTCGGAGTTTTGGTTTTGGATTCTGGACTGCCATGGTCGAATGCGGCGAGGCCGGCGCGCAGCCAGCCGGGCTCGGGGATGCAGTCGTCGTCGGTGAAGGCAATGATCTCTCCGCGCGCGGCGCGCCAGCCGGCATTGCGCGCCGCGCCGGGGCCGGCGCGATGGGAAAGTGGCAGGCAGTGGACACGTGGTGCGCGAGGGGAGGCGGCGTAACGTGCCACTACCTGCCTGATTTCCCTGCTCTGGCCGTCGTCGTGGCCGCCATCGCGGGCGACCACGATCTCGTAACTGTCGGGGTCGAGGTCCTGGGCGATGAGTGCGGCGAGGCAGCGGTCGAGGAGGTGTGGGCGGCCGTAGGTGGGGACGACGACGGAGATGAGGGGGAGTGGAGGGGGTGAAGATCGGAAGGTTGGAAGGTTGGAAGATGGGGAGATTAGTAGACTGGTCGATTGGTGGTGCCGGTTGGTTGGATAGTTGGTTGGCTGGTGGGTGGGTGGGTGGGCGGGCGTAGTGGTGGGGCGGTCGGTTGTGTGGATGACAGGTGGTTGGGTTGTCATTAGCAGTTCGCCTTGTGGATGAGGAAGGGGCCGATGGCCAAGGCGTCCATGGGCGATGACCAGAAGCATTCGACGGCGTCGCGCGGCGAGTTGACGATCGGCCCACCGCGGGTGTTGAACGAGGTGTTGACCAGGATCGGGACGCCGGTGCGCTCGCCAAAGGCACGCACCACGTCGTAATAGGCCGGGTGCTGGTCGCGGTTGATGGTCTGGATGCGCGCCGTGCCGTCGACGTGGCGCGCGGCGGGGATGCGGTCGACCCTGTCGTCGGGCACGTCGAACAGAAAGAGCATAAAGGGCGACGGGGTGGCGTCGACGAACCACTCTGCCGCCGCCTCTTCGAGCACGACGGGGGCGATCGGTCGGAAATCCTCGCGGCCCTTGATGTCGTTGATCCGGTCCTTCATCCAGGTGGGCATGGGCGACGACAGCATGGAGCGGGCACCGAGGGCGCGTGGGCCGAACTCGAGACGGCCGTTGAACCAGCCGACGATCTTGTTCTCCACCAGCAGGTCGGCGACGGCGGCGGTGATGCTGTCGGGGCGGGTGTAGGGGATCTGCGACCAGCGCAGAAACTCCTCGATCTCGTCGTCAGGGTAGCCAGGGCCGAGAAAGGCGTGCTCCATCCTGTAGAGGCGCTCGCGGCGGCCGCTTTCGATCGCGTCGACCAGCAGGGCGGCGCCGAGCGCGGTGCCGGCGTCGCCGGCCGCGGGCTGCACCCAGATGCGCTCGAAGGGGCCTTCGTCGCGCAGCCGGGCGTTCATGACGACGTTCAGCGCCACGCCGCCAGACAGGCAGAGGTCGGTCTCTCCCGTCGCCCGGTGGAGCCACCACGCCAGGTGGAGCACCGTCTCTTCCAACACCGTCTGCAGCGCGTAGGCCAGGTCAAAGTGCTTTTGCTCCAGCGGCTGACCGCGCTGCCGGCGCGGCCCAAAGCGAGCTTCGAGCGCGTCCACGCTCGAGTCCTCGATCTCGTAGTGGCAGTCGGCTGTCAGGTGCACCATGGCGCGCACGTTGTCGAGGTACGCCGGGCCGCCGTAGCAGGCGAGGGCCATGACCTTGTACTCGTCGGACGAGTGGAGAAAGCCAAGATAGTCGGTAAAGTGCTCGTAGAGCATGCCGAGCGAGTGGGGGACATCGACCTGGGCCAGCCTCTCAAAGAGCGGTGCGCCTGGCCGGGAGTCGCCCCGGCCAAAGGTGGTGGCGGCACGCTCGCCGCGGCCGTCCAGCGTCATGATCGCGGCGTGCTCAAAGGGGGAGGGGAGGAAGGCGCTGGCGGCGTGGGCGGCGTGGTGCTCGACAAAATGCCATCGATAATGGTACAGCCCGTTGCCGTTGCGCACGTCACGAAACCGGTCGCGGATGTGGAAAGGGGCGCCGCCTTCGAGCTGCCGCGGCGCGTTGACGATCGACGACAGGAAGAGCGGGTCCCACGCCGAGGTCCACTCGGCGGGTGTTGGGTGGGCACTGGGCTCCAGGGGGAGGGAGATCGTCTCCGAGCCGGTGTAGCGCCCGAGGAGCAGGTAGGGGTCGAAGGAGTAGGCGACGTGGTCCACGTCGCGCAGATCGATCCCCGCTTCGCGCAGGCAGTAGTCGATGGCGTGGAAAGGTAGCTCGTATGTCGAAAAAGGGATGGGGCGCTTGCCATGCTTGATGCGCGTGAATCGCTCCTCCTCGACGGCGGCGATCACACGTCCATCCGCCACGAGGCAGGCCGCCGGGTCGTGGAAAGCGGCGTTGATTCCGAGTGTGTACATTCATCCTCCTTTGCCGGTATCGGGTACTGGGTATCGGGTATCAGGCATCAGGTATCGGGACCTGGTACCTGATACCCGATCACGGCTGCGGCGCGACGCGGAGCCCATTCAGGTCCAGCACCTTGGGCGCGTCTTCGGTGCGGACGGGCACGTTGGTGGGCAGCTCCTGGTGGTAAACGCCGGACGGCATCACTCCAAAACCCCCATAGCGGGCCATCACCCGCTGCTGCGCCAGGACGTCCTCTCCGGCGTGGTCCGCCACCAGCCTGTCCCAGAAATCATAGCCGCCACAGTCGCGCAGCTTGGCGGTGTCGAACAGTGCACAGCCGCCCACCCACGCCACCTTGTATTTGATCGGCCTGTCGGGCGTGGCGCCCAGGCTCTGCTGCACGTGAAAGGTGTTGGCGGCGTTGTGCAGAGGCCAGCGCTCCCACGCCGGAGTGCCGGGCCGCACCACCTCGGGCTGCACCGGTCCCGCCCACAGCTCGACGTCCTGCTCGGCCGGACGTACGTCGTTCAGGTAGCTCAGGCCGATGACGGCGCAGCCGCAAAAGCCAGCGCTCCCGCCGTTCTGGTTCTCCTCGCGCAGCGCGCCGACCATCATCCCGATCAGCCATGGCTCCAGGATCAGATCGTCGTCGACAAAGAGCGCGTAGGGCGCGGTGGCCTGGTCGAGCAGGAACTGGCGCTGCTGGGCCATGCCGCGCCGCGGCAGGTTTTTGAGAAAGGTGACGGGGCTGCCGTGGAGGTCCAGGACGCGCGCGGCGGCCTGGACCTCCATGGAATCCGCCACGTCGGCGTGCTCTGTCTGATCTGACACGATGACACGAAAGTCGCGGAACTCGTGCGTGGCAAGGCACGTGAGGGTCACGGCGAGGGCGGCAGGGCGACTACAAGTGGGGATAAGCACGTCGACGAGATGGTCAGTCACGGGCTGTTTCCTCCAACAACTCGATGGCTGCCTGGACCACGGCGCCGGGCGGCACCAG
>DATHUZ010000778.1:0-4747 GCA_035461725.1 Anaerolineae bacterium | reverse complement strand
AACGCCACCTCGCGCGTCTCGTCCTCGTCCGCCACCGCCAGCTTGCCGCACACCACCAGCGGCTGCCCCTCTTTCAGCCCCTCGACCAGGCGATCAAAGACGATCGTGTTTCCCTCCACCGCCGTCTCTAGCGGTTTCTCTGCGCGCGCCAGCTCCTCCGGCACGGCCAACACCACCGCCGTGCGCCGGTCAAACTCGCCCCGGCTCTCGTCGGTGTCCGTGTCCACCCGCGTCGTCTTGTTCGTGATCGCAAACTTGGTCCGCGAGCTGGGCACGGCCTCCATCACCCGGTACAGCTCGGTGTAGTCGTCGTCCGTGAGGGCGATCCACGTCGGCGCCACGATCTCGGGGTGGTCGCCGTCAATGTGGAACAGGGTGGTGGTGAGATTCAGGCCAAAGTTCGGCCACTCGTCTCCACCCGGGCAGGTCGTGTCTGTGCCACAATACTTCTCCCGCACTTCGGCCGGCATCACGTTCCAGTCGGGCGCATTGTGCCCGAACAGCGCGAACCGTTTGCGAAACACGTACACCTGCGCCGTCGCGTCGGCAGCCGGGTGGACGAGCACCGACCCACCTTCTGTCAGCCCCAACCCCTTCTCCCAGGTGACCCGTGTGTACCCTTCCTTGCGGAAGTCGTGCACCGTCTTGAGCGTGCGCACGTCCCAGGTCTCATTCTCCGGGTCGTCTTCTCGCTCAGGACCCACGATCAGGATCGCGTCTCCCGGCTTGAGCTGCAGGTTGACGCCCTGCAGGTACAGGCTCGTCGTGCCAGCGGCGATCGGGTGGTGTGCCGTCTGCTCTGGGGTCAGCGTGTTCCACTCCACGCGCGCCTCGAACTCGTGCTCGGTCTCGAACGTCTGCGGCAGCTCCCCCTCCTTCGCCGGGATGCTCTGTACCTGCGTCCCTGCCGCGATGAGGGCCGTGTCGGGTGTGCCGGCACTGTCGTCGACGGTGAAGGCCAGGTACGTGCTCGCGGCGACGCCCGGGTTCAGCTCGTAGCCGATGGCGCGTGCCAGCTCCAGCACCGACCGGCGCTCTGTGGCCGTGCGCAGATAACCTTCGTTGGCGATCCGCTCCTGGTAAAATGTCAGCACGTCGGCCGTGGTGGCCCAGGCGTCCAGCAGTGCGATCGCCGGGTCCTCGGTCGAGCGCGTGGTGAGCGCCGCCAGCGGGCGCGCTCCCTGGTTCTCGCCATCCGCGATCTCTTCCCGTGCCAGCCGCGCCAGCATGCGGCGCATGAACGTCCCGTGCGTGCCGATCCGGTAGCTCAGGCTCGACAGGCCCGGCCGGTTCTCGTGCCCCGGCTCGTGCACGCCATCCTCGCAGCAGCCACACGCTTCCAGTTGTCCGTTCTCCGTTCGTTCGCTCACAGCCCGCCTTCCATGATGAATTCGATCTTGCCGTTCTCCGGTGCGCTCGGGTCGTTATCCAGCCGCGCGATCTCGAGCCGGCCGAGCTCGATTTCCCCCTGCTCGAACTCGTCGCGCTGTGGCTGCCCCCACCGTTTGAAACGGTTTGGCTTGCCCGCGCCCACCTCTGCATCCACCCAGCGCACGCCTTGCACCTGCATCGCTTCGGCCACCATCTGGCTCAGGTACACGGGCTGGCCGAAGGTAAAGCGATCCGGGTGAAAAAAGCCGCGCCGGCCGTCCGGGAACTGCCGGTTACTGAATGCCTCCAGCAACGCCTGCTTGACGCTGCTGCGGAAATAGCCGTCCTCCACGCACACCGTAAACGCCACGTCGAGCGGCACAAAGCGCGGCCCGTCGACCTCCAGGTCGTGGCCCGTCAGCCGGTAACGCTCCAGAAAGGCGCGCAGATCGGCCTCAAAGTCGGCGTCCACCGCCCGTCCCCCCATCCGGTCCACGGTCAAAAACATCGTGTACCAGCTTCCCGTCCACCGCCGGGTCGCCATCGCTTTTTGCACCTCGGCGTGGCGCCGCGCCACTTCCGCATAATCCGCCTCGGTCACCGCCCGTTCCTGGGTGCGAAACGCCTGCGGTGCGTAGAGACGCACCTCCTCCAGCGACTCGGGATCGGTTCCACCCACGGCGGGCAGCGGATTGCGCACCGCCGCGATGCCGTCGTCGTTCGACACCACGTGGTAGAGGGCATCGGCCCCCACGTTGCCACGCTGCCCGTTTCCCACGCGGTACTGCGCGGCGAGTGTGGCGCCGGCCGCCGGCCGCCGGCCATAGATCCCATCGCCAAAACGGAGCGCGGCCCGGCCGTCACTCTCCACCTCGACCACAAACTCGGTGGCGAAACGGTCGCTGGCAAGCAGGTCGCGCTGTGGCTGCCACCTTTCGCCGCGCTCCTCGTCCACCACCTCTACGGCCGGAAGCGCCTGGCGCGCGTCCTGGACCAGCAGTGCGCTGGCTGCCCACTCACCCAGCACGTCGTCCTCCTCCCGGCAGCGCGTGCAGTGTGTGACCCCCGTGCGCGCCAGGCCCGGCCGGTAGCGCCCCACCGCCGGCACCGGCTCCCACGCCTCGTCTGCCACCCCCGCGCCGTGGTCCGCCAGCACCACGTTCCCCAGCGCCACGCTCATCGGCTGCTTCTCGGGCTCTCCCGGCTGCCGCTCTTCGGGCGGCACGTCGACCACCCAGAGGCAGAGGGGGAAGGGCAGCGCGTCCTCGGCGTGCCATTCGATCTCGGTCACCGGCACCGGATCGGTATTTCCCGGGTCCAGGATCTGCCCGCCCAGCGGGTCCTCCGCCGGCGTCACTGCCGTCAGGCGCACCGCGTGCCGGTGGGCCAGCTCCGCGTCTGCCGCCTTGCCACTTGTCACCCCACGCTTCTCGACAAACAGCAGCACGTCGCCGGCTTGCAGGTCCGGCAGGTGATCTTGGAGCGTAGCGCGGGTGGCGCCTGCCGGCAGGCAGCACTTTTCGTCGCCCCACGTGTAAAACGGCAGCTCGTTGTGCTTCACAGAGAGTGCGGCGGGATGCATCGTCTCGAACACTACCGGCACCGCCGCCATCACCTGCCTCAGCTCCGGTGACTCGGGAGCGATCCGGCGCCCATGGCCCGTCACGCGCGTGAGCAGCTGCGTCCCGCGCGGCAGCTCCAGGTCCGCTTCCACCGCCACCTGCACCCACGTCCGCGCGTTGCAGCCGTCGTGCATCGGATAGTCGAGCAGCCGGGCGTGGCGCCGCACCGAGACACGCCGCCGGGCCGTGCCCAGGTACGCCTCGGTGGCCACCGCGTCCTGGTAATAACTGAGATAGTCGCCCGTGTAGGCCAGCACCTCGACCAGGGCGATCCCCAGGTCGGCAGGGTTGCGCTCCTGCCAGTCGGGCATGATCGTCGACAGCCGGTCCAGCATCAGCCGCCGAAAGCTGGCGTAATCCTTCGCCAGGTAGTCGATTGGCGGATCCTCCACCACTTCCACCGGGCACTCTTCCACAGGCCGGCAGTCGAAATCGCTCGGGCACTCTACCTTGAACGACAAGTCGACCAACGACAGGATCGGGTCGAACCCGTCGGGCGGCGCGAGGTTGGTGGAGGACTGGACCAGGCGGAGCCGGTAGGTGGCAAAGTCCCCGTCGGTGTCGGTGCGCACGACCAACACCCGATCCGGCTCGGGCAGCGCCAGGAAGAATGCGCGCTCCGCCTCCGTGATCACACCCTCGCCGACCAATGCCGGGGAGGCGTCGGCGGCCCGGATCACCCAGCGTATCCCCACCGCGACCACGCGCACGCCCCCCTCGATCCGCACGTTGCCGGCACCCAGCCCCCACGGCGCCGCCTTGAGCATTCGCAGCAGCAGGGTACGCTGGCGTGCCGTCCCGACGGGTGCATCCTCGTCCAGCACTTCCAGGTAGTCGATGCCGTTCAGCGCGATGCCCGAATCGCGCAAAACCTGCACCCTCTTCTGATTCTCACACCGGTATTGGTTGCCCACGTCACGCCTCTCGCGAAAACTCGGCCACCTGGCGCTGCCTGGTGCGCCGCACGATGTACTGCACCGTTACTTCCAGCACCGCTTCCTGGCTGCGCACACTCACCGCTTCGACCTGGATCCTGTCACCCAGCCACTCCTGCAGCGCGCTCTGGACCATAAACTCGGTGGCGGCCGCCAGCTCGCTGCTGTTCGGCGCGAATACGAGCTGCTGCAGCCCGGTGCCGAACGAGGGCCGGTTCACGCGCTCGCCGGGCGACGTAAAGAGCACCTGCTCGATCAACTGGCGGATGTGCGCGTCGCAGGCGTCGCCGCCGGCCGCGCAGGGGTCCGCGGTGCGCCCACGCCCGTCAAGCCGGAAAGGATGTGCGATCTCGGTCATGTCCCCCTCACCCGTATCTGTGTCACCACCACGTTGAGTGGTGTGCCGTTTGGCGTGCAGACCGCCTGGCTATCCTGCAGCAGCACCGGCTGCCCACCGGCCAATACACGCGTTGCGCCCGTCACCCACTGCGCCGTCACGCACGGCATCGGCCCCCCCGGCGTCGAGAATGGACAGCCCGCCACCGTGTAGGGCGCCGCCTGCGTCACCACCGGCTGCCCGCCCACCATCACCCTGGGATTGGGCGACGTCGGCTGGGCCTGGCCGGCGTGCGCGCACAGCACCGTCGCCCCGGCGTGTAACAAAAATCCCGGCATCAGATCACCTCCAATGCGCCGTCGTTGATCGACACGCTGGCCGGCGTCAGCTTGATGCTCGCCGCCCCGTGGCTCAGCTCCACCCCGTCACTGCTGCACACCAGCTTGACCGGCACGGCCACCGCCGGCGGATTGACCTCCAGC
>DATHUZ010000777.1:0-5335 GCA_035461725.1 Anaerolineae bacterium | reverse complement strand
AGGCGACGGGCAGAGGCAGAAACCCGGCGAGCCGAGGAGCAGACCCATACCGCGCGGCGACTGCGCGGCCGTGCAGCCTTGTTGGGTGCCGCCTTGTTCCTGGCAGTCGTGCTGGGCATTGTGGCCGCAGGACTTGGCCGGCAGGCACAAGAGAGAGCCCGGGTCGCCAGCGCCCGGGAGTTAGCGCTCGCTGCCCTCAGCAACCTCGAGGTCGACCCGGAGCGCAGCATCCTCCTGGCGCTCGAGTCGGCGCAGACCTGGTCCTCGCTCGGACAGCCACTGCCATACGATCTGCAGGATACCCTTCACCACGCCGTCCAGTCCACCCGGGTCCGTCTGGCATGGCCGGCCGGGGGTCAGGACATCCTGTACGTTGGCTTTGACCTGCAGGGGAACCGCCCGCTCGCGGTTATCGGGGAGCGACAAGCTGGCCAGGTGACCGTTTGGGAGCTGGAGACGAACCGTGCTCTGCTTACGCTGCCCGGCCATGTCAACCAGTTCACCGACGTCGCCCTCAGCCCCGATGGAGCATTCCTCGCCGTTCCCGCCGATGACGGTGTGGTCGTGGTGTGGAAATTGGATTCGGGTCAAGAATGGCGCCGCCTGTCAGGGCATAGCGGCGAGGTTATCGGGGCGGCGTACAGCCTGGATGGAGACTTGCTGGCTACCTACAGCACGGTCGAGCAGATCGTCTGGGACGCCGGCTCGGGCAAAAAACTGCTCGAGCTTCCGGCCTCAACGAGTGAGACCAATATGGGTGTATTCAGCCCTGATGGAACACAAATTGCGACGATCGCCGACTTTCGGGCCATCAAGGTCATCGACATCGCATCCGGGCGTGAAAGGTTCTCTGGCGAGCACGACTATGATGTGATTAGCTTCGCCTTCAGCCCGGATGGGAGTCGCCTGGCAGCGGGTGTCCGCAGTGAGACACTCCCCGTTTGGGATGTGGAGCGCGGGCAGATTGCCCAGGAACTGCCAATCGGCAGGGTCGCGCCTCAGGTTGAGGCCATCGCCTACAGCCAGGATGGAACACGCCTGGCGGTCGCCGACATCCTCTTCGACGTGGCCACGGGCCGCGAGCTCTTCCGGCTCCACGGTCACCAGCACGGCATTTCGCGGCTGGCCTTCAACGCCGACGATACGCGTTTGATCACCGCCAGCTACGATGGAACGGTCAGGTTGTGGGACCTCACGCCCGCCCACGAGCTGTTTGCCCGCCCGGCACACGGGGGGATGGTATGGGACGTAGCCTACAGTCCCGATGGGACGCTCCTGGCTACGGCCGGCATAGATGGAAGCGCGATTTTGTGGGAAGCTGGATCGGGCCACCCAGTGCACGTCTTGGCCGGCCACACCGACGTTGTCCACGGTGTGGCCTTCAGCCCTGATGGGCAGCTCGTGGCCACAACGAGCGCCGATCAAAGTGTGATCCTGTGGCAGGCCGCGACGGGCCAGAAGCTGAGAACCCTGATCGGCCACGGCGACGACAAGCCAGGCGGAATCCCTTTGGCTAGAGGCGTAATGGCCGCTGCCTTCAGCCCGGCGTGTCTCGAGGCGACGGGTGTTGCGTCGCAGCCCTGTCCTCTGGCAACGGTTGGTATGGACGGGAAGTTGATCGTATGGGATTCCCAGACAGGGGAGACGCTCTTTGACTACCAGGACGCAGTGGGTGGGCTCAAGAGTGTGGCCTTCAGCCCCGATGGCAAGCTGTTGGCCATCGGCAGCACAGGTGAGCCCGAGAACCCGATCGGAACCGCGACAATTCTCGAGGTGGCTTCGGGCGACATACTCAGCACGATGCCCGGGCACGCCGGCTGGGTTTGGGATCTCGCTTTCAGCCCAGATGGACAGCGCCTGGCAACCGTCGACTATCGGGGAGTCGGCCGAGTGTGGGACGTTCACACGGGTGAAACGCTGGTCATGTTGACCGGGCCGCCGAGTGGGTTTTCGGTGGCTTTCTGCTCTACAGGAGATCGACTTGCCACCGGAAGCGGCGACGGGACCATTACTTTGTGGGATGCAGCTACCGGCCTTCCCCTACTCTCGCTAAGCGGTCATGAGGCGCCCGTCGGTGCCCTGGCCTGCAGTCCTGGCGGAGACTATGTAGCCACTGCCGGCTTTGATGGAACGACTCGGGTCTTTGTGGTCCAGCCCGACAGACTCGTGGCACTGGCCAGGTCGCGCTTGACTCGATCGTTTACACCTGAAGAATGCATAAAGTACTTACACATGGACAAATGCCCGGCTGCGCAGTAATCTCGACCATTAAGTAACTGCACTCTTCGAAAGGCGGATTCTGGTTATCGAGTTGCTCACTCCAATGGAACCAATAGCAGCGGGAGCCGGAGTGTGCTCCGCCTCAAAATTTTAATCTAATAACTGGCGTCAACAACTCGTCTTAACCCAAAAACGTGGTACAATAAGATCTGACGACCTTCTATCCGCTTGCACATTACCAACCAAGTGCGCCCCGCACTCGCAGTGCGGCTCCCACTCCCCACCATCACCCGGCGTCACGTCGGGATCGCCGGGACGCGCGTTTCATCAAGTTTCTTACACGTTCGACACAACTTCTCCTCTCTTCAACGCCTCTTTTCCCGACGTTCCCGGCGTCGTTTCCGGAATTTCACACTCGCCGGGGCTCGCGCCGGTTTCTACCCGTGATGCGCCTTCATCACGCCGAATCTGGCGATCTCATAGACCCCGCCCCCCCGGCACACGTCAGAACGTAGGGTGCTCCTAAATCTCCCCCCCCTCGAGGGGTACTCCTGTACCCCAGGGGTGGGGGCGGGGGGGGTGAAATGCGCGCCCCCGGCCCCCCTCGAGGGGCGGGGGCCGGCGGGGATGAGGAGATCGCCCGGGAACGTAACCATCCTAACTTGCCGATTCGCCCAAACTGCTGTATTATAGGCACCACGTCGTAGGAGGGCGCACCCATGGCCAGGGCGACGGCGGTCGCCAACCCGAACATCGCGTTCATCAAATACTGGGGCCAGGCAGACGCAGCGTTGAACCTGCCTGCCAACCCATCGCTGTCGATGAACCTTGCCGCCCTCACCACGGTGACAACGGTTGAGTTTCACGACAGCCTGGCGGCCGATTCGGTCACCATCGACGGCCGCCCGGCGAGCGGCCAGCCGCTCGCCCGGGTAGTGGCCCATCTCGACCGGGTGCGGGCGTTGGCCGGGATCGAGGCACGGGCGCGGGTGGCCAGCCGCAACGACTTTCCGGCGGGCACGGGCCTGGCCTCGTCAGCCTCGGCCTTTGCCGCCCTGTCGCTCGCGGGGTCGCTCGCCGCCGGCCTGCGCCTCGACGAAGCAGCCCTATCGCGGCTGGCACGGTTGGCCTCCGGCTCGGCGTGCCGCTCGGTACCCGCCGGCTTTTGCCTGTGGGCCGGCGGCGACGACGAGTCGTCATACGCCCGGCAGGTGGCGCCGCCGCGGCACTGGGCACTCCACGACGTGGTGGCCGTGGTGAGCCATGCCCACAAGGCCGTCGGCTCGTACGACGGGCACGGCCTGGCGCCCACCAGCGCCTTTCACGCCTGTCGCCTGGCGGCGGTGCCGGCGCTGCTCGACGACGCGCTGGGCGCGATCGAGGCTCGCGACATGGCCACGCTCGGCGCGGCCGCGGAGGGCGACGCGCTCGCCATGCACGGCGTGATGCTGACGTCGTTGCCGTCGCTGCTCTACTGGCTGCCCGGCACGGTCGCGGTGATGAACGCGGTGCGCGCGTGGCGCGCCGAGGGGATAGAAGTCTATTTCACCCTCGACGCCGGGCCCAACGTGCACTGCCTGTGCGACGAGCCGGCCGCGATCGAGGTCGAGTCGAGGCTCAGAGAGCTGCCCGGCGTGGTAGAGGTGTTTGACAGCGTGCCCGGCGGGGGTGCCCGCCAGGCCGATTATCATCTGTTTTAGCGGAGGATACCATTGCAGTACAGTGACAAGGTCATGGATCATTTTATGAATCCGCGCAACGTGGGCGTCATCGAGAACGCTGACGGCGTGGGCCGCACCGGCAACCCGGTGTGCGGCGACCTGATGGAGATGTCGGTCAAGATCGCAGACGACGTTATCACCGACATCAAGTTTCGCACCTTTGGCTGTGGGGCGGCCATCGCCACCAGCTCGATGGCTACCGAGATGATCAAGGGCAAGAGTATCGACGAGGCGCTCGAGATCAGCAACCGTGCCATCGCCGAGGCGCTCGACGGCCTGCCCCCCGTCAAGATGCACTGCTCCGTCCTCGCCGCCGAGGCGCTGCGCGACACCC
Organism: Anaerolineae bacterium; assembly: GCA_035461725.1. Classification (GTDB taxonomy): domain Bacteria; phylum Chloroflexota; class Anaerolineae; order JAAYZQ01; family JAAYZQ01; genus JAFGIA01. Next base: position 1,060 of record DATHUZ010000777.1, on the reverse strand, counting down.
TGGCCAACTATTTCCGGCGCCAGGGCCAGGTGGAGCGCGCGGCCGAGCTGTTGGCCGAAGACGTGGTGAGCCCCGTCGACACCCAGGAGACGCACGAGCCGCTCCGTTGGCAGGATTTTGCGCGCCTGGTCCGCGTCCTGAACACCGCCTACCCCGACGCCGAGCCGCTCGACCTGACGCTCACCAAGTTGTTCAAAATGATCCTGCAACTCCCGGGCTTTGAAGACGACCCCGACGCCGTGGGCGAAGACCAGCTCGAAAAGCTGCAAATGGCCTGGCACGAAATCCGCTCCGGCTAGGGAAAGGTTTTAGGTTCGACATGCTTTTGACAATCGTTTCTTTGATTATCGCCCTGAGCATCCTGGTCTTTGTCCACGAGCTCGGGCACTATCTCGCCGCCCGGCGCGTCGGCGTCGTCGTCGAGGAGTTTGGCTTTGGCTATCCGCCGCGCGTCCTGACCCTCTTCCACCTGCCCGGCAAGATCGTCCTCGACGGGGTCGAGATCGTCATCCCACGCGGCACCTATCTGCACGGCGACTTTCGCTACGGCCAGCAGGTCGTCTACCAGACCCGCACCGGCGGCGACGGCCGACCGCACCTCGCCGCCATCGAGCCGGCCGAGGAATCGACGTTGGAGGGGCGCACCGCCGCCGTCGAATTTCTCGATCCCGGCACCATCTTTTCGCTGAATGCCATCCCCTTTGGTGGCTTTGCCAAGATGCTCGGCGAAGAGGACCCGAGCGCACCCGGCAGCCTGGCAGGCAAGGGCAAGCTGGCGCGCATTTTCGTGCTTGCCGCCGGCGCCGTCATGAACCTGCTCGTCGCCATCCTCTTTTTCGCCGCCGCCATGACGCTCGGCGCTCCGGCGGTCGACGACGATGGCGGCGTAGTCATCACCACCATCGCACCCGGCTCGCCGGCCGAGACCGTCGGCCTGCAGCCCGACGACGTCATCGTCGGCGCCGATGGCACCGCCATCGAAAACGTCGATGGACTCCAGTCGTTCACCCAGGCGCATCTGGGCCAGGAGGTCGTGCTCTCGATCGAGCGTGGCGGCGAG
>DATHUZ010000776.1:0-6178 GCA_035461725.1 Anaerolineae bacterium | reverse complement strand
AGCGCGTGCGAACAATCATGCAGCGAGAAAGAGAGAACCCATGACCAAGCAGGGACACGGCTACCGCATCCTTGTCGCCGACGACGAGCCGGAGGTCGTCGACCTCGTCCGCATGATGCTCGAGTGGGAGGGCTACACGGTTGTCTCGGCCGTAGACGGTGCAGAGGCCGTTCACCATGCCAGGCAAAAGAAGCCTCACCTCATCCTCCTCGACGTTCGCATGCCCAAGATGACCGGCCTGAGTGTCCTCGATCGCCTGGCCGCCGACCCGGTGACATCCGGTATCCCCGTGATCATGCTCAGCGTGGTCACCACCTATCCCGAGGTCCGCCAGGCCCTGGAGCGTGGCGCCGTAGCGTATCTGCCCAAACCGTTCGAGATGCGCGAAATGGTGCACCTGGTCGAGCGGGTGCTCTCGATCGACCCCGCCGGGCGCGACCGCTTGCGCCGGCAAGCGCTGGAAAGTATTGGCAAGCCATGACACAGACCGATTTTCAGCCGCACGTCCTCATCGTCGAGGATGAGGAGGGGCTCCGGGAGATCCTGGAAATCAACTTTGGGAGCGCCGGCTACCGTGTGACCACCGCCGAGGACGGCGTTTCAGCCTGGCACGCCTTTGCTGCCGGGCACCCCGACCTGTTGGTGCTCGATCTCAACCTGCCCAGGATGACCGGCTTTCGCTTGCTCGAGTTGGTGCGCAGCGAGAGCAGCGTCCCTGTCTTGATCCTCACGGCCTATGACTTTGCCGAGGCCGAAGAGATCGCCCGGCACCGGCCCGATGCCTTTATGACCAAGCCGTTCGACGTGACAGACCTCATCACCACCGCCGACGGCCTGATCGGGTGGCGGCAGGCGCGTAAAAGTGCGGGCCCACGACGCTGAGCGAGGGCTACTTCACACGTTCAGCCGCCTCGGCACCGCCCTCGTCTCGAGTCTCGATCTACACGATCTCCTCGGCCAGATCGTAGACGAGGCGCTGGCCGTTCTCGACGCCGAGGTAGCGGTCCTGCGCCTGCTCGATCGTCCCGGCGAGCACCTGGAGGTGGAGGTAGCGCGCGGTGTGCCCGAAGAAGCGGTGCGGGCGGTGCGCTTTCGAGCCGGAGAGGGACTGGCAGGGCGACTTCTCCTCGAGGACCGTCCGCTTCGCGGCAAGAACATGCAGCAAGATCCGCGTGCCACACAGCGCGCCCTCGCCCATCGCTACAACTGGCGCTCTTTCGCCGCCGTCACCATTCGCCTCCACCAGCAGCCGGTCGGCGTCTGGTTCGTCATTCGCCACCGGCGCCTGCCCTTCACCGACGACGAGGTCCTGCTCCTGTCCACTTTTGCCGATCACGCCGCACTCGCCATCGAGCGCAGTTGGCTGCTCCAGACGATCGTGCAGGAAAAGCACGAAAGCGAGGCCGTCGTCGAGGCCTCGGCCAGCGGCATCCTCGTGATCGATCATCGCGGGCGCGTCGTCGATATGAACCCGGCCCTCGAACAGCTCACCGGCTGGACGCTGCGCGAGGCGCGCGGCCAGCCCTGTTGTGATGTCATAGGCTGCCGCCAGCACGGCGACGGCGATCCCTCTCCCTTTTGCCCCCTGGTGCAGGTCAACGTCCCGGGCGACCGTGCCTACATCGAGTACAGCATTCAGCGGCGCGACGGCGAGCCTGTTGAGGTCGAGGCCAGCTACGGCCTTATCCGCGACGAAGAGGGCGTGCTGACCCGCATCGTGGCCGTCTTTCGCGATGTGTCGCAGCAAAAAGAGCTGAACCGGCTGCGCGCCGAGATCGTGGCTAACGTGTCGCACGAGCTGCGCACCCCCCTGTCCCTCATCAAGGGCTATGTCAGCACCCTACTTAACCCCAACGTGTCACTCGACGAAGAACAGGCGCGGCGCTTTCTCCGCAACCTGAACCGGGCCGCCGACGACCTGGGGCAGATGGTCGACGATCTCCTCAGCGCGTCGCGCATTGAAGCGCAGCAGCTTCACCTCCGCCCCGAGCCTTTCGACCTCATGTTCCAGGTTCACGAGGTCCTCGAGTGGTTTCGCCCGCTCGCCACCGACCACAATCTCCTCGCCTATCTACCCCCGCCAGGTAGCGCGCAGGTGTGGGCCGATCCTCAGCGACTGCGCCAGGTGCTCGTCAACCTGCTGAGCAATGCCGTCAAGTATTCCCCGCCCGGCAGCACTATCACCGTTCGCTGCCAGGCCCTGGACGACGCCCATGCCATCGTGCACGTGATCGACGAAGGGGACGGCATCGCCTCCGAGCACCTGCCTCACATCTTTGACCGCTTCTACCTCGCCAGCCGGAGCAGAAAAGGCATCGGCCTCGGACTCTACATCTGCAAGGGCCTGGTCGAGGCAATGGGCGGCGAGATCTGGGCCGTCAGCGAGCCGGGCCAGGGCAGCACCTTCACTTTTACCCTTCCCACCACTCCAGTTGCCCCCGCGGCCAATTAGTGCTAGAATCGAACCGGCCGTATCCGACAACCACCGCAAAGGAGTGCTATGCATGGCGAACAAAGAGTATTGGGATCTCTTTCTTGGCAAGGACATACAAGAAGTAGCGCCGGCCATCGACCAGATCATCGACTTTGAAGAAGAGCGGCAGGCGCGCAAGCTGATCATGATCCCATCCGAGTCGATGGCGCCCCGGGCCGTGCGCCAGGCACTCGGCAGCGTCTTTAACAACGTCTATGCCGAAGGCTATCCTCCCCTGCGCATGACGCGCGATCCCGAGGAGCGCCTGCTCGACGTGCCCCACCAGCTCGCCTACTACCGGCGCTACGCCGACCGCCGCTTTTACAAGGGCGTCGACTATGTCCATTTCGTCGAAACGCTGGCCGCGCGCCGCTGCGCCGACGCGTTCGCCAACGATCGGGTGCCAAGCGAGAACATTTACGTCAATGTCCAGCCCCTCTCCGGCGCCGCGGCCAACCTCGCCGTGTACGACGCCGTCGTCGACATCGGCGACGTGGTGATGGGCATGGACCTCTATCAGGGTGGGCATCTCACCCACGGCAGCGAATTCAACTTTTCCGGCAAGCGCTACCACGTCGTCAGCTATGGCATCAACAAGTCCACCGGCAAGCTCGACTATGACCAAATCCGCGACCTGGCGCGCGAGCACCGCCCCAAAATGATCATCGCCGGCTACACGTCCTACCCGTGGGCGCCCGACTGGGAGCTGTTCCGCGAGGTGGCCGACGAGGTGGGCGCCGTGCTCCTGGCCGACATCAGCCACCCCGCCGGCATGGTCGTCGCCGGCGCCTTTCCCAGCCCTGTCGGCATCGCCGACGTCGTCACCTTTACCACCCACAAGACGCTGTGCGGCCCGCGTGGCGCCGTCATCCTCTGCACCGACGAACAGATGTCCAGCCGGATCGACATGGCCGTCTTTCCAGGCGAGCAGGGTGGGCCGCACACCAACAAATTCGCGGCCATGGCCGTCGCCTTCGAGATCGCCCAGACCGAGCCCTTCCGCCGCCTGCAGTGGCGCATCAAGGACAACGCCCTGGCCCTCGCCCAGGGCCTGCAGAAGCGCGGCCTCCAACTGGCCTACGGCGGCACCGATACGCACTTTTGCATGCTCGACCTGAACAGCGTGAAAACCGACACCGGCTTTCCCCTGCGCGGCGAGCCCGCCGTCCGCCTGCTCGACATGGCCGGCATTGTCGCCAACAAGAACACCATCCCGGGCGACGAGATCACGGCCCTCGCCATGGGCATCCGTCTTGGCACCCCGTGGCTCAGCCAGCGCGGCTTTGGCCCGGCAGAGATCGACGAGGTCGCCGGCCTCATCACGCGCGTGGTGACCAACGTCAAGCCGTTCAGCTATGTCGGCCTGGCTGGCGAGCTGCCACGTGGCAAGATCGACCTCGACGTTTTCGAAGAGGTCAAGCACGACGTCGCCCGCCTGGCCGCCACGGGCGCAGCGGAAACAGAGGACAGGGGGCGCGAGTATCCACACTACTACAAGCTCGACGCGGTGTCGCCGGCGCCACTTGCCCGGCTCCAGCCTGCGCAGGGACCGGGCACCGAGGCAGAGCTGGATGCGGCGCGCACCGGTGTCGCCCTCCTCGACCAGAGCGACTGTGGTGTGCTCCTGATCGTAGGCGACCGCGCCGAGCCCTCGCTCCAGCAGATGCTGACCGCCGACGTCGGCGCGCTGCAGCCGGGCGACTGCACCCTCGCCTTCCTGCTCGACGAGGACTGCCGCCTCATCGACGACGTCTGTCTCCTCCGCCTGCCAAAAGACGAGCTCGGGCGCGATTACTACCTGCTGCGCACCAACCCCGAAAACCACGACCGGGTCAAAGCCTGGCTGCGCGCGCTGAGCGACGGCTACACCCTCTTTGATCGCCACGACATCTATCGCAAGGTCGAAGGCCCCCTCGTCGTCGAGGACTTGCGCCTGGCCGAGGAAGCGCGCTGCATGGTCGTGCTATCACTGCGTGGGCCGCGCGCGTCCGAGATGGCAGCCGCCGTCGAGACCGCCCCCGGCTATCGCTTTGTCGTCGCCGGCGACCACGTCGAGTTGGCATTACCGGCCAGCCAGGCGCAGGCCGTCTACGATCGCCTGGTCGAGGCGGGTGCCGTCGCCGCCGGACCGGACACACGCAAGGCCATGCGCGACGAGGCCGGCCTGCCCGACTATGCCGGCTTGGACGGCTATGGGGAGGCGAGCGGCCGCCCCACCGCCCTCGACCTCTACCACGCAGGACACCATGATCGCTTTGAGCTGCGCGCCCCCTACTTTGTCGGCATGCAGAACCTCGACCCCGTTCGCCAGCCCGGCGATCTGCCCGCCTTCGAATGGGCCGAGCCCGAGAATGCGCCGCTCAGGCGCACTCCTCTCTACGATTGGCACAAGGCCCACACCCGCAAGGTCATCCCCTTCGCCGGCTGGGAGATGCCCGTCTGGTACACGGGCGTGCTCGACGAGCACAATGCCGTGCGCAAGCACGCTGGCCTCTTTGACGTAGCACACATGGGTGTGTTCGAGGTGTCCGGCCCCCACGCCACCGAGTTCCTCGACACCGTGCTGAGCAACTATGCCCGCTGGTTCGAGCCGGGCATGAGCTTTTACGCCTACCTCTTTGACCAGGACGGCAGCGTCCTCGACGACCTGATGGTCTACCGCCGTGCCGACGACCTCTACCTGATCGTCGTCAACGCCTCCAACGCCGACAAGGACTGGGCCTGGCTCAATGCCGTGAACAACGCCAACGTGATCCTCGACCGTGCGCGGCCCGACGTCAAGGTGCTCCGCCCCGCACAGATCCGCGATCTGAAGGATCCGGCCAGCGGCGCCGACATGCGCGTCGACCTGGCGCTCCAGGGCCCTGCCTCGCTCGCCATCCTTCAGAGCCTGACCGCCGACCGGGCCCTCAAGGACCGGCTGGCGCGCGTGCCCAAGACCGGTCTGATCGAGTGCCAGCTCGGCACCGGCGAAACATTCGACCTCGTCATCGCCCGCACCGGCTATACCGGAGAGGACATCGGGTACGAGATTTTCGTCCACCCCGACCGCGCCCTCGCCTTCTGGGAAACCCTGCTCGCCGCCGGCGAGCCCTTTGGCCTGCAGCCGTGTGGGCTCGCCGCTCGCGACTCGACGCGCACCGAGGCGGGCCTGCCACTCTATGGCCACGAGCTCGCCGGCCCATTCGACATCATCCCCACCGGTGCCGGCTTTGGCTCCTACGTCAAGCTCCACAAGCCCTTCTTTGTCGGGCGCGACGCGTTCATGGCCTGCGAGGCCAAGCGCAAGATGGAGATCGCCCGCTACCGGATGAACGAGCGCGGCGTGCGCATGCCCAAGCTGGGCGACCCCGTAGTCAACAAGCGCGGCCGTGCTATCGGCTGGGTCACCAGCGCGGCCGTCGACGTGGATGGCAAGATCCTCGGCCTCGCCTACGTCGAGCAGCGTTATCACCGCGCGGGCGACGAGATCGGCATCTTTAGCCTGCCCGCCCGCCCCGTCAAGGAGCGAGAGGACAAGGCCGACCTGGAGCCGGGTGACACGATCCAGCTCCCCGATGCCGCCACCATCCTGATGCGCTTCCCCGACGACGACGAGCGCTCTCACTGGCGCGGCTATCAAGTATCCACCGTGCCCGCCTTTTTCCCGGGCAGCGAGTAGCGCCCGTTCTCCTGGCCGTTGGTGGCTCGGCGATTCATACTCTG
>DATHUZ010000775.1:0-6159 GCA_035461725.1 Anaerolineae bacterium | reverse complement strand
GACATGCCTGGCGCCAAGTTTTGGCAGCGCAATTACTGGGAGCACATTATCCGCAACGAGGTCTCGATGAATCGCATCCGCGACTATATCGAGAACAACGCGGCCCTGTGGGCCGAGGATCAGTTGCACCCTGACGCACCTCCCAACCCGTTCAACAAGGATAACCGATGACCTCACAATCCTCCACTTTGACGCAGAGACGAAGAGACGCAGAGAAATAGCGAGAAGACACTCTGCGCCTCTGCGCCTCTGCGTTGAATAGTGGCACTTTTTCAGCAAGCCCTGGTATGGCACACACCCGACCGGCTACGCTCACGCCGGCGCTCACCCTCGCCTCCTCATCGTTACCATCATTTCATGATTAGCATGATTAGCATTGTTAGCATGGTTAGCATGATTAGCATCAATGAGGGGGATGACGTGGGGGGGTCAGCGTGGTTAGCTAGTGTTCAGACGCGGAAATCCGCCGCCAGTTTGTCACTGCGAGCGGAGCGAAGCAGTCGCCGCCTGTGTGAGGGGAGATTGCCCTTCGCTGCGCTCTGGGCAGGCGTTCGACGCTGGCGCTACTAATGTACTGGCGCTGCCTGGTTGGGGCTGCTTTAACGCAGAGACGCAGAGGCGCAGAGAGAAGGATTGACAGAGCCGGTTCTTTTGATGATGAGTGGCGTGCACGCCAGGATCAACTCGCAATGACAAATGCCATTGCCCTGATCGCCCACCGGCCACTGCTTGGAAAAAACCGGGGGACCGTGGTATAATCGTGCTGAATTTGACAGCCTCCCGTGCGGGCGGCCGTGGCACGGTAGAGAAGGACCGGCATGAACTGGAGCTCGGCGTTGAGCATAGTCCTGGTACTCGCGGCGATCGTGTTCCTGGCCCTCGTGGCACTCGGCGCGTGGGGCCTCGTGCGCCGGCGGGTATTCGACCTGATGCCCGTGGCCCTCGACACGGTGTTGGAGAGCATGGACGACGGCGTGATCGTCGTCGACGTCCACGACCGCGTGCTGGCCCTCAACCCGGCTGCCCGGTCGCTGGCCGGCGGGGGCCCGGAAGTGGGCGAGGGCCGGCCACTGGCCGGTGTGCTCCCCTCCCTGGCCCACCTGCCCCCCGCGGCAGATGGCAAACCGGTGCGCGGCGAGATTACGTTCGAGACCGACGCCGGCCACCGCCACTTTGAGGTGCGCGTGTCGCCCATCCGCGACAGGCAGGGCGCCATCTCGGGCCGGGCCATTACCCTGCACGACGTCACCCAGCGCAAGCGGATTGAAGAGGCGCTGCTGGCGGTGAACGAGGATCACGCGCGCCGCAACCAGGAGCTCGACCTGCTGAACCGCGTGATCGCCACCACCACGTCCGAGCAGGACCCGCAGGCCGTGCTGCAGGTGGTGTGCCGCGAGCTGGCCGAGGCGCTCGACCTGCCGCGTGTGGCCGCCGCGCTGCTCGACGACGAGGGCGCGACCCTGAAGGTCGCGGCCGAGTTCCGGAGCGAGGAACAGGCGACCTCGCTCGGGCTGGTCATCCCCGTGGCCGAAAACGAGGTGACGCAGCAGGTGTTGCAGGACAAGGTGCCCGTGGCCGTGCTCGACGCGCAGCAGGACCCGCGCATGGCACCCGCCCACGGCTTGATGCGGCAGCAGGGGGTGGCATCGATCCTGGTGGTGCCGCTGCTGGTGCGCGGCGAGGCGATCGGCACGATCGGGATGGACAGCCTGGCGCCGCGCCGCTTTACGATGGACGAGACGGAGCTGGCCGGCAGCGTGGCCGCCGCCGCCGCGCAGGCGCTCCAGAACGCGCGCGCCAACGAGGCGCTGCGCCACGAAAAGTCGCTGACCGATGCCCTGCTCGACAACGTCCCCGAGAGCATCTATTTCAAGGACCTGGCCGGCCGCCACACGCGCGTCAACCCCGTGCTGGTGCACGACCTGGAGATGACGGGCGCCGAGATCATGGGCAAGACGGACGTCGAGGTGTACGGCGCGGAGTATGGCGCCCGCACCCTGGCCGACGACCTGCGTGTCATCGAGACGGGCGAGCCGCTCGTCGGGCTCCTCGAAAGCCGCGCGCTGCCCGACGGCAGCACGGTGTGGACCCTGAGCAACAAGGTGCCGCTGCGCGACGCGAGCGGGCAGATCGTGGGCATGGCGGGCATCACCAGCGATGTGACCGGCATCAAGCAAGCCGAAGAAGCGCTGCGCGAGAGCCAGGAGCGCCTCAAGCTGGCCATCGACGCCGCCGGGCTCGACCTGTGGGACATCGACCTGGTGACCGGCGAGACCTTGCTCGACAAGTTTGGGCCCGGCTATCTCGGCTTTCAGCCGGGAGAGAAAGCGTGTGCCGACGAGGTCGAGGCCCGGCTGACGGCCGCCATGCACCCCGACGACAGGGCGCGCGTGGCCGCCGCCATCGAGCGCCACGTGGCCGGCGAGACGCCCATGCTCGACGTGGAGGTGCGCACGCGCGTCAAGCCGGGCCAGACGTGCTGCCCCGACGCGGAGCCCCATTGGAGCTGGATCCTGATGCGCGGGCGGGCGGTGGCCCGCGACCAGGCCGGCCGGCCCGTGCGGCTGGCGGGCATCACGCAGGACATCAGCGCGCGCAAAGAGGCCGAAGCGCAGCGCGACGCCTACGTCGAAGCCGTGCGCTTGAGCGAGGACCGGCTCAAGGTGGCGATGGAGGCCGCCGGTCTCGCCCTGTGGGACCTCGACGTGGCGAGCGACGAGCTGGTGGTGGCCCGCCCGGGCCGGAGCGGAGAGTGGGAGTACGACGCCCACGCGGAGGAAAAAGAGTGGGCGGCCATGGTCCATCCCGACGACTGGTCGCGCGTGCACGACGCCATCGACGCCCACATGCAGGGCCTGACGACGGCGTACGAAGTCGAGTTCCGTATGCGCTATCCCGGCAAGCGCGGGCCACACGCTGAGGAGTGGCGGTGGGGCATGCACCGGGGGCGGGTGGTGGCCCGCGACGAGCTGGGCCACCCGCTGCGCGTGACGGGCATCCAGGAGGACATTACCGCGCGCAAGCGGGCCGAGGAGGAGCTGCGCGCGGCCAAAGAGGCGGCCGAAGCCGCGAACCGCGCCAAGAGCACGTTCCTGGCCAACATGAGCCACGAGCTGCGCACCCCACTCAACGCCATCCTCGGCTTTGCCCAGTTGCTGGCCCGCGACCCGGCGCTGTCGGCCGGCCAGCGCGAGGACCTGCAGACGATCCGCCAGAGCGGCGAGCACCTGCTGACGCTGATCAACGACGTGCTCGAAGTGTCCAAGATCGAAGCGGGACGGACGGTGCTTCAGACGAGCAACGTCGACCTCTACCGGCTGCTGGCCGACGTGGAGAGCATGTTCCGCCTGCGCGCCACCGACAAGGGGCTGCAGCTCCTGGTGGAGCGGATGCCCGGCGTGCCCCAGCACGTGCGCTGCGACGAAAGCAAGCTGCGCCAGGTGCTGATCAACCTGCTGAGCAACGCCGTCAAATTCACCCAGGAAGGGGGTGTCACCGTGCGCGTGCGCCACGAGGCCACGACCGCCGGGGACCGGCTGATCGTGGAGGTAGAAGACACCGGCATCGGCATCGCCGCCGGCGAGATCGAGGCGCTGTTCGACCCCTTTGTGCAGGCCGCGCCAGGGCGTGGCGCCGGCCAGGCACCCGCCTACATACACCAGGAAGGCACCGGCCTCGGCCTGACCATCAGCCGCCACTTTGTCGAGCTGATGGGCGGCTCGCTGACGGTGCGCAGCGAGCCCGGGCGCGGCAGCACCTTCCGTTTTGACGTCGCCGTCGAGCCGGGCGAGGCGGTGGCCGCGCCCGCCCGCGCCCCACGGCGCAAGGTGGTGGGGCTGGCGCCCGGCCAGCGCGCCGCCGGCGGTGGCCCGTTCCGCCTGCTGGTGGTGGAGGACCGCGAGGCGAACCGCAAGCTGCTGGTCAAGCTGCTGTCGAGCCTCGGGTCGCCGCCCCACGGGTTCGAGGTGCGCGAGGCGTGCGACGGGCTGGAAGGCGTGCGGGTGTGGGAAGAGTGGCAGCCGCACCTGATCTGGATGGACATGCGCATGCCCGTGATGGACGGCTACGAAGCGACGCGCCGCATCAAGTGCACCACGCGCGGCCAGGCGACCGTGATCGTGGCCCTCACCGCCAGCGCCTTCGAAGAGGACCGCGTCACCATCCTGTCGCACGGCTGCGACGACTTTGTGCGCAAGCCGTTCCGCGCCGACGAGATTTTCGAGCGGCTGGAGACACACCTGGGCGTGCGCTTTCTCTATGAGGAGCTGGGCGGCATGCCGGCCCCGCCGCCCACCGACAGCCAGAAGCTCGTCTCTGTGCGCGGCCTGCTCGACCTGCCAGCCGAGTGGGTGGCCGCCGCGCGCGACGCGGCCCAGCAGGCCGACGGCGAGCTGCTCGCCGCCCTGGTAAACGAGATCCGCCCGGGGCACCGGGACCTCGCCGACGCGCTCGACTCGCTGGTGACCAACTTTCGCTTCGACCTGATCCTGGCGCTGGCCGAGCAGGCGGGAGGGGGCGCATGAGCGGCGTGCAGGCAGACGCGGTCAAGGGCAATATCCTGATCGTCGACGACAGCCCGGCCAATCTGCGGCTGTTGGCGAGCATGTTGGGCGAGCAGGGCTACAAGGTGCGGCCGGTGATCAGCGGCACGATGGGGCTGACGGCGGCGCGTGCGGCCATGCCCGACCTGATCCTGCTCGACATCAACATGCCCGACATGAACGGTTTTGACGTGTGCCGCCAGCTCAAGGCGGGCGAGCCGACGCGCGACGTGCCGATCATCTTTATCAGCGCGCTGGACGAGATCGAGGACAAGCTGCACGCGTTCACCGTGGGCGGGGTCGATTATATCACCAAGCCGTTCCAGTTCGAAGAGGTGCTGGCGCGCGTCGAGACCCACCTGGCGCTGCGCCGCCTGCAGCGCCAGCTCGAAGAGGCGAACACGGAGCTGGCGCGCAACCTGGTGGAATTGCAGGCGCGCAACGAAGAGCTCGACGCCTTTGCCCACACCGTGGCGCACGACCTGAAGAACCCACTCACCGCCCTGGTCGGCTACAGCACCATGCTCGAGGCGCGCTACGACGCGATGGAGACCGAGCAGGTGGCGCGCGTGGCGGCGGCCATCGCCAAGAATGGGCGGCGGATGACCAACATCATCGAAGAGCTGCTGCTGCTGGCCGGCGTGCGCAAGATGGAGCACGTCGAGGTGCAGCCGCTCGACATGGGCTCGATCGTCGACGAGGTGCTGGCGCGCCTGCAGGACATGATCCACGAGCACGGCGCCCGCATCGTGCGCCGCGACGAGTGGCCCCCTGCCCTCGGCCGCGCCGGCTGGGTGGAAGAGGTATGGGCCAACTATCTCAGCAACGCCATCAAGTACGGCGGCACCCCGCCCCAAATCGAGCTCGGCTACACGCCGGGTGAGCGCGCCGTACAGTCAGAATCAGGCTGTCACGACACCGAGCGCGCGGCATCCAAAATCACCTTCTGGGTGCGCGACAACGGCCCCGGCCTGACCCCCGAAGAACAGGCGCGGCTCTTTGCCCCGTTCGAGCGGCTGCACCAGGTGCGAGCCGAGGGCCACGGGCTGGGACTGTCGATCGTGCGCCGCATCGTGAGCAAGCTGGGCGGCGAGGCCGGCGTCGAGAGCGAGCCGGGCGAGGGCAGCCTCTTTTACTTTACCCTGCCGGCGGCGGAGGCGTCGTGACCGGGAGCCAGAACGTGCGCCGCCCCCAGGTGCTCTTTTTATGCACGGGCAACTATTACCGCAGCCGCTTTGCCGAAGTCCTCTTTAACGACCTGGCGCGCGAGGCGGGGATCGCGTGGCGGGCGACGTCGCGCGGTGTCGCCATCGAGCTGGGCGTGCACAACCTCGGCCCCGTGTCGCCGTGGGCCGCCGGCGGCCTGGCGGCGCGCGGGCGCTACCTGCCCCAGCCGGCGCGCCGCCCGCGCCAGCTTCGGCCGGCCGAGCTGGAAGGGGCCGGCAGGGTGGTGGCGCTGAAAGAGGCCGAGCACCGCCGGTTCCTGGCCGAGCGCTTTCCGGGCTGGGAAGAGCGGGTGGAGTATTGGCACATCGACGACCTGGACATCGCCAGCGCGACAGACGCGCTGGCGCAGCTCGAAGCGCACGTGCGCGCGCTGGTGGACGAGCTGGCAGAC
>DATHUZ010000774.1:0-7203 GCA_035461725.1 Anaerolineae bacterium | reverse complement strand
GATCTGCTGGATGTCGCCGATGCCGAGACCGCGCTCGTGTGCCAGGCGGATGAAATCGAGCTCCATCGGGTTGAATCCCTGGAGGTAGGCCGACACCGCGTCGATGGCCACCTGATCGGCCGACGCCAGGATCAGATCTTTTTGGTCGACCCACATGGCGCGCGGGCCGGGGCCGTCCCCAGCAAAGGTGCCGTCCATCACCGCAAAGAGGCCGGAATGGATCTCTTGCTGGATGGCCAGCAGGTCGACTACCGTTTCGTGGATGACGGCGTGTGTCCAATGTCGCCTTTCGGAGAGGAGCCCACCAAAGGCATTCTTCATCGCTCCGGTGATGGTGGTAAAGACGTGTGTCTTGACGGTTGGAAGCTGGATGATGTTTTTGTCGAAAAAGATGGCGGGGATCTTGATGCCGTCGGGATAGACCTTGTCGAGCACGAGCATCTCTGCCCTGGGCTCGTAGTAGACCCACTCGAACTCGGGCTCGTAGAGGTGCACGTTGCGCAGGCCGTATTTGTCGACAATGAGCTTGTGTTTGTTGTTGCGCTCACCGACGTAGGCGTCGACGACAACGGTACGGTTGTGGGCAGCGATGAGGTCGCGATAACCGTCTTCGAGAAGTGTGCGCACCACACCTTCGAGCTGCCAGGGCGCGGTGGAGCAGGCCGGGTACCACTGCGCCCACGAGATATTGATCTTGAGCAGAGTGGGGCACTCTCTGTCGAGGCTTTGCTGGTAGTTGGCCAGGTGAAGCAGGCGCTCATAGTCGTCGAGCACGGTTTCGGGCCGAGTGCGCATCAGCACCACCCGCCCCTTGCCCGTAAAGTCTTTTGGAATCACGGAAACACCTCCCTGTCACTCGGTGTCGTGTTTATCAAGTGAGACGAACAGGGGTAGTATAGCGCAATTCAAACGAGATGTCCAATAAGTGCCGATTGCAGCCGTGGCGCGGGCGGGGCGACCGTGCGCCGCCGGCAGGCAGTTGCGTTTTCCGTTGAATCATGGTATAAGAGTGCCAAACGGTTTCCAAATCTTGGCGGAGAAAGGGGTGTTCCATGTCAGCTTGGCTCAAAGCAGGTCTCGTCGGCGGTGTGGTGGTTGCCATCCTCAACCTCCTGAGTATTATCCCATGCGTTGGACTGGTGACTTGTTTTCTCGGCTTCCTGGTGTACATCGGCACCGGGGCGCTGGCGGCCTATTGGATGCTACCGCCACGCCAGGCAGGCCCGGCGGCAGGGCAGGGTGCGATGGCGGCCGCGCTGGCCGGCCTGATCGGCGGCATCGTCACGACTATCATCTCGGGCGTGCAGATGGCAGTGACGGATACGGCAACTGTGCTGTCGCAGATCCCGCCCGAGTCACTCGAACAGTTGGAGGCTGCCGGCATCGACCCGGCCATCTTTACAAGCCCCGGGATGGGCGTGGGAGTCGGCGCGATGTGCTGTGTCGCCGGGATCGTCATCGCTGCCGTTCTCGGCGCGATCGGAGGCGCGATCCTGGCAGCAGTGCGCGCTGACTGAGTGTTTTCGATGACATGGCGGGGCTGTCACACACCGTGACAGCCCCTTTCGTTGAGAGGTGTGGTAAATCCGCTCGAGCCTGGCTGTACAGGCTGCGAGCCTGAAATGTCGAGGGAGCATGAACGAACCAGCAGATGATCGCTGTCCCGAGTGCGGAGCTGCCCTGTTGCCAGATGCCACCAAGTGCCCAAGCTGCGGCGCCGAGTTTGGCTTCTACTGCCCGGAGTGCGATCAGGAGATCCCTGGCGACGTAGACGTCTGTCCTCACTGTGGTGCCGAGCTGGACGAGGGATTCGAGTACGAGGACGATGAGGACGAGGGCGAGGCGCAAGGGGCCGGTGAAGGCGTCGAGAGGCCGGAAGTGACGGCGGTCGAGCGTGCGGTCTTTTGTGGCGAGTGTGGTGCGCCGATCACGGCCGAGGACGAAGAGTGCCCGCAGTGCGGCGTCGACCTTTGTCCCGACTGCGGTGCGCCGCTGGATGCTGACGACGTGGTGTGTGCCGAGTGCGGGGCCGAGTTTACCTTCTCCTGCCCCGAGTGCGGTGCCGAGCTGCCGGTTGATGCCGAGGTGTGCCCGCAGTGTGGTGCCGAGTTCGAGGATGAATGAATGGCAGAAGAGGAGCAGGAAGAGCGATCGTCGAGCGGCCTGCCGCTGATTCTGATGCCGCGCGATCAGGGGGCCGACGCGGTTGAAGAAGGGCCGGACACGTTTCGTTGCCCGGCGTGTGGGGCGGGTGTGTCGTACAACGACGGCATCTGCTCGGCCTGCGGGCACGTCTATTGTCCAGGGTGTGGCGCACCGCTCGATCCTGACGACGAGGAGGGGGAGGAGTGCCCTGCCTGTGGGCTGGCGCTCACCTTCATCTGCCCCGGCTGCGAGTTCCCGGTGGCCGCTGGCGCCAAGATGTGCCCGGAATGTGGTGTGTTGTTTGTGCGGCGCTGCCCAGCATGTGGTGCGCGCATCCTCGACGCGCCCGAGGCCTGTCCCGAGTGCGGGCAGGGGATCGAGCTGACGCGGAGATCGTCGGCGACGATCTATTTGAGCCAGGGCGGCCTGGTGCTGCTGCGATGCCCACAATGCACGGCGCACTATCCGGCGGATACGGGAGTGTGCCCGGAGTGTGGGCAGCGCGTGTGCCCGGCGTGTTACCTGCTGCTGGAGGACGACGAGGTGGACTGTCCACACTGCGGCGAGCACGTGGCGCGCCCCTGCCCAACGTGCGGGGCCGACGTGGGGCTGGGACTGCCAGAGTGCCCCGCGTGTGGCCAGGCGCTGTGCCCGACGTGTGGCACCGCCGTGGCCGCGAATGCCACGAGCTGCCCCCGGTGCGGCACGGAGCTGGAGCTTTTCTGCCCGAACTGCGGCGCGCAGGTAACGGCCGAGATGGAGCGCTGCCCGGAGTGTGGGCTGAGCTTTGACGAGGAAGAGCAGGGGCAGTGTCCAGCGTGTGGTGCGCCCTGGCATCCGGGTGAGGGGGACTGTGCCGCGTGTGGGCAGCTCCTGTGCCCGCAGTGTGGCACCGCCGTGGGCGAGGAGGACGTCGCATGCCTGGCCTGCGGCGTCGAGCTTGCTCTCTATTGCACAGCGTGTGGCGCTGAGGTCAGCGCTGGCGCCGAGGTGTGCCCGAGCTGCGGCGAGCGATTCGAGGATTGAGTGGCGGTGCCCGCGTCGTGACTTTTGCCGGTGTGAACTATGTGACGAATCTGGCCCGCCTCGCGGCCGGCAATCGAGGGCTGCGGCCCCTCGTCGCGGTTTACTATGTCACCACACGCTGCAACCTGAACTGCGCCTATTGCGAGGATTTCGGACAGCGGCGCAACGCGGAGGCCGTGGCACCGGTGCCGCTCGACGATGCAGTGCGCATTCTGCGCATCATCCGCACGGGCACCGACCGCCTGATCCTGACAGGGGGCGAGCCGTTGCTCCATCCCGACGCCGGCGAGCTGGTGCAGCGCGCCCGCCGCGACCACCGGTTCCGCCACATCACGCTGCAGACGAATGGCCTCCTGCTGCGCGAGCGCGAGGCGGTGCTGCGGGCCATCGATCGCCTGGTCGTTAGCCTGGATACGATCGATCCTGACCTGTGGAGCGAGCGTCTCGGCGTGTCGCGCGATACCGCGGCCACCATCCTCGACAATGTGGCCCACTATGCCGGTCGCCAGCGCGAGCTTGGCTACCGCATGGCCGTAAACTGCGTGCTCAGTCCCGAGACGCTGCCCACTGCTCGCGCTCTCGTCGACTGGTGCCGGGCACACGACCTGCTCGTCTCTTTTTCGCCCCAGGCCGTCAACAACTGGCCGCACTATGACCTGCTGGTGAACGACGAATACGGCGCTTTTGTGCTCGAGATGATCGGACGTAAGCGTCGAGGCGCGCCGATCCTCGGCAGCAGCGTCTACCTGCGCACGCTGCTCGACCTGCGTCTCTATTCCTGCTACCCGGCCCTGATCCCGCGCGTGATGCCGGGCGGCGATCTGATCTACCCCTGTTGGCCGATCGAGCGTGCAGGCAACAGCCACGGTGGGCGCCCGTGTAACCTGCTGGACGTGGGCTCGTGGGACGAGGCGCTCGCGCGGGCAGTCGAGGTCTATGGCGCGCCGCCGCGCATCTGCACGAGCTGCTTCCAGCAGTGCTACGCCGAGCCATCGCTGATGCAGGCCCGCCCGCTCAGCTATTTCGGCGAGTGGCTGCGCTACCGCGCGTCTCGCCGCGGCGCCGTGGCGACATACGCGCCGGGATAGGAAAGAGCCATGATCACTTTGTTTGGCGCAACAGGTTACACGGGCCGGCTGGTGGCGCGAGCCCTCGATCGTGCCGGGTTGCCCTATCGGATCGCCGGCCGCTCGCCCGGCGCACTCGCCGATCTGTCCGAGTCGCTGCCCGCTCGCCCCGCCTGGGTCGTGGCCGACATCGCACAGCCCGAGACACTCAACGGGCTTTTAGATGGCACGCGCGTCCTCGCGAACACCGTTGGTCCTTTCACCGACCTCGGCGAGCCTGTCGTCGCCCGGGCGGCGGCGTCGGGTGTGCACTATCTCGACACGACGAACGAGCTTGGCTACGTCTACCAGATGCAGAGCTACGACGCCCTCGCACGGGGCACCGGTGCAGCTATCGTCCCCTCGTGCGCGTTCGAGGTGGCCCTGTCCGACTGTGCCGCAGAGCTCGCCGCGCGCGAGCTGGTACCCCCTGTCGACGAGATCAGCGTCACCTATCACGTCTCGGGCGGCGGATCCAGCCTGGGTACTCGGCGGTCTGCCGTCCGCTCGCTGGCCACCTCGTGGCTCGCCTACCGTGGTGGACAGTGGGTGCGCTCGATCCCCGGGCGCCACACGCGGCAGGTAAACCTGCCACACGGGGAACGCACTGCGCTCTCCTTTCCAAGCAGCGAGACGGTGACCGTGCCGGCGCACGTCGCCGTCCGCGACGTGACCACGTGGATGGTCATCTCGCGCCGTGCCGGTGCGTGGGCGCCTGTCCTGGTGCCCGCCTTTGCCCGCCTCGCCGGTACACCGGCCAGCAAGCTGCTCGAAGCGCTGATTGCACGGGTGATGCCGCCCGACTCGGGCCTGCGCAGCGATGCGCCCTTTACGATCCAGGTGACGGCGCGGTATGGCGACGAGGCGCACCACCACACACTCACGGGCCAGGGGGTCTATGATCTGACGGGTGAGATCGTAGCGTATGCTGCCGGCGTGCTGCACGCCGACGGCTACCGTAGATCCGGTGTCCTCCCGCCCGCTCTGGCCCTCGATCCGGACGCCTTCCTTGCCCACGCCAGCACCCACTGGCGCGTCCGCCTCGACCCGCCAAGCGTGTGACGCCTGTGATGCTGCCCTCCGACCAATCAACCAACGCATTGACCGGCCAGCCAATTAACCAGCTATCGAACCCCGTGATCGTTGGTGCTGGGATCGCCGGGTTGAGCGCGGCGCTCCATCTGGCCGAGCGTGGAGTACCCGCGGTCATCCTCGAAGCCGATCCGACGCAGGCGGGCGGGCGCGCTGCCGGTGGCGCGTCGATCGAGGTCGACCACGAGCGCTTCGGGGGCCACTTTCGCGACGAGCACGGGGTGCACGCGATCTGGTCGCCCTACCGCAACCTGCAAGCGATGCTCGCGCGGCATGGCATCCGCCCGGTGCTGGTGCCTGCAGACGAGGAGGAGTGGATCTATAAGCGGCTCAACTGGGTGCGGCGTGCACCGGTGGGCGGTGCGATTCGACATTCGTGGATCCCCGCGCCGTTTCATTACCTCAACCTCTTTTTGCGGCCACGCTTCCTCGGCATGCTCGACTTTGACGAGTTCCTGGGCCTGTTGCCGGTGTGGGGCAGCCTGTTGTGGGGCCTGGGCGTGGATCCCCTGGGGGAGGGCCAGCCGCTGGAAGGTATGTGGCTCGACGACCTGATCCGTGGCTGGTCACCCGCGCTGCGCGAGCTGTTTGTGGGGCTGACGCGCAACGGCCTGTCGGGCCTGCCGGGCGAGATCCCGCTGTCGGGCTTTATCGCCTTCTTGCGCTTTTACACGCTGCTTCGCCGCGACGCGTGGGTGTTCGCCTACCTGCCCACAGATGGCGGCACGTCGCTCGTCGACCCACTAGCGGCACGCGTGCAGGCGCTCGGCACGCGCCTGGAAGTGGGCACGCGCGTTACGCACCTGGAGCGAATGGAGGAAGGGTGGCGCGTGCACTGGCAGGGGGTCGACGGCCGCTATGGCGCCACCGAGGCGCGAGACGTGATCCTCGCCACCGACGCGCCGAACAATGCCGCCATCCTGCGCGCGAGCCCCGAGCTGGCGCCGGCTGCCGGTGATTTCTACTGGCCGCGCGGCATGGCGACGGCGGTCGTCCGCATCTGGTTCGACGGCCTGCCGCGGGCAGGCGCCGAAGCCGGCATTCTGAGCGGCGATTTTGTGCCGGATAACTTTTTCTGGCTGCACCGGATCCACGACG
Source organism: Anaerolineae bacterium (assembly GCA_035461725.1). Lineage (GTDB taxonomy): Bacteria > Chloroflexota > Anaerolineae > JAAYZQ01 > JAAYZQ01 > JAFGIA01. The sequence continues at coordinate 736 of DATHUZ010000774.1, read as the reverse complement.
ATTACGTGCACTGGCACCGCGCCACAGGCGGCAGCGCCATCGAGGTGCACGTGTATGGCCCACCCGCGACCCTGGCGGACCCCGACGCGGTGCTGCTGGCGCGCTGCATCGCCGACGTGCACAGCGCGTTCCCCGAGCTGCGGGGACACGACATTTGGCACCAACTGCGCCGCAACGAGGCTACGCACACGCTGCTGAGTGTGGGGCCGGCGGACCGGCACCCGGGCATCGAGCTGGCGTGGCCCGGACTCTACTGCTGTGGTGACTGGGTGCGGCATCCCTCGCCTGCCTTTTTCCTCGAGCGCGCGTGCGTGACCGGGATCGCCGCGGCCAACTCCGTCCTGGCCCGCCGAGGCGTGGCTACCTGGCGCCTGCTCGACCCGCCCGCGCCCGAGCCACTCGCCGGCGCCATCGAGCGGCTGATGATCGCCGGTCGGCGCGTCGCGCGGCGGGGGCGCGGCAGGGCACACTGACACGGCAATTGGCAATCACTTCACCCGGATAGTTGCCTTTTGGGCACATTGCGTGTACAATGAGCCGCGAGGAAACCGTCACCGCAGGCACGCGAGCAGACAGGGGCGTGATGGTCGCCGGCTCCCCTATCCGGCACGACAGCCCCGCGCTGTACGTGCAGGCGGGCAACCAGCGTCGCGGGAGGCCGTGGTGAGCGAGGAGAAGGTGAAGAAGGGTGAGGCGAGCGGGATGGATCTCGACGATCCGCGCCTCTTTATCAACC
>DATHUZ010000773.1:0-6263 GCA_035461725.1 Anaerolineae bacterium | reverse complement strand
CAGCGCAAGCGGCGGGATGCGTGACCAGCGGACCGTTGTCATAGAGGACCGCCTCTGGGTAGTCCCAGATGACACCACTGCCGTCGGGCGCCGGTGCCGCCGGTTCGGCACCGCCGACCAGGTCGACCACCGAGTCGGGGTCACTGAGGGCAGGTGGTAGTGCAACCTGCGGCAGAGCCAGGAGCGCCGGGGGCTGTTCGCTCAGCGACCAATCCACGGGCGCCGTACCGGTGTTGCAGACGGTGAGGGTCAAGACCTCGGTCGCGTCGGCACACACCCGCGCTTCAAGCGCCAGCGGGTCGACGACGACGTTGGGCATGCCCTGCAGAACGGTGAGGGTCACGGGTACGGTGACTTCGGGGTTGATGGGATCGTTGCTTGTGACCAGCAGGTCGCCAAAGTAGTCGCCTGGGGTCAGGCCGGTCGAGTCAAAGCTGACATCCACGACCTCGCACAGGCCCGGTTCCAGGATGCCGCCGATCGGGTCCTCGCTCAACCACGGGACGTCGAACCCGGTTGAGGTCTCGCCGTAGCCGCGAACCATCCAGTTGCCCGGGAAGTAGGCGTCGATGAGGATCCAGGTATCGTTGGGCGGTAGGGTGGGCGGTGTGGGCGGGGGCGCCGTCAGCCACCAGCCGGCCCACGAGCGCTGCTGGGTGGCCGTCTGGTCGATGGCCGCAGGCCAGTAGCTCGTGCCCGGAACCTCCAGGGCAATCACGCCGATGAGCACGTCGCCAGGGCCGTTCAGGAGCACGGGTGTGGCCAGGTTCCAGACATTCCAGGCGTTCAGGGCCTGAACGGTGGTCGGGAAGGAGGCCAGCCAGTTCGAGCCTACGGCGGGATCGGTGTTGCCTGTCGTGTTCTCGTACACGACCAGGATGATGTCGTCGCCAACCTGGGCCAGACCGGTGGAGTCAAAGTAGACCTGGATCTGGTTCAGGTTGAAGGGATACGCGCCGGGGTCGGGCGTGAAGCGGTTGAGGAAGATGAACTCCCAGGTGCCGCCGATGCCGATGTTGTTCTCGACAGAGCCATCATCCAACACCAGGCTGACCGGGGCGTTGGTCGCGGGGGGCGCGGTATTCACGCTGCCACCCGGTACGGGCGCCGCGTCGAGGCTTAGCTCGACGGTGCGCTCAACGCGTGGCGCGCTCTCGGCAGGCAAGACCTGCGGGCTGACCTGCACACCGACCGTTTCGGTCTCGGTCAGCGACCAGGCCAGTGCCGCGTCGCCGACGTTGCAGATCGTCAGCTCGAGGACCTCGACCATATCGGCGTACTGGGTGCTGTGCAGGCTGGTAGGATCGACCGAGATGGCAGGCCCGTCGGCGACGACGGTGAGCTCCAGAGGTACGACGACCAGCGAGTTCGCCGGGTCGTTGCTCTCGACGCACAGGTTGCCATTGTAGGTGCTGCCGACCGTCAGGCCGGTGGTGTCAAAGGTGACGTCGACCATCGAGCTCTCGCCCTCGGGCGTGGTGCCGCTGGTGGGATCGACGCTCACCCACGGGATCTCGCTGGGGGTGCTGCAAGTCGCGGCACCTGCGGCAAGCGACATGTCGTCATAATAGACGGCCGACGCGCCGTTGCCCCACAGGTCGACGGCGGCGATGTTCAGGATGCCGCCACCGCTCATGCCACCTGTCCACGAGCCGGTGAAGAGCAGGTTGCCGCCGTAGTAGAAGCTCTGGGTATCGCTGTCGAGGTTGATCTCGACGCGGATCTCCATCCACTGGCCGCGGACTAGCGGCAGAGTGCCTCCGGCCGGGCCGTCGTTGACCACCGTGCTCGTCGCGCTGTTAAAGTTCACCTGGGTGGACCAGTTGTTGCTCGCCCCGGCGTCGTCGTACTGGTTGAGCAGGATAAAGTACGATTCGCCCGTGGAGCCGGTCGGGATATACTGCCAGGCGGTATAGATCCAGGTGCCGCTGGTGTAGCCCGAGTATTCGTGAACCGCGTCGTTCATGTTCACGATCTCGACCGAGTTGGGCGTGCTGCGGGCCTGCTCGTCGCGCGTGTACGCGGCGGCGGCAGGGTCGTTCCCCCAGCCCTTCCAGCCGCCCACACCCTGGAGCAGCAAGTCGGTCGCGTACGAGTCAAAGTTGTCGAACCAGTCGACCATCACCTCGCCGCCCAGGACACCGGCTTCCTCAAAGATGCTCCAGTCGAGCGGGGCGGTGCCGTCGTTGCTGATCACGAGTGGGTGAGTGACCGCCGTGTCGACCTGCTGGGTGGTGTCAAAGCTGCCAGGCTCGACCGAGATCGCCGGGACCGCCTGGGTCGGGATGACCGCGACCGGGAGGTGCGCCTCGGGGATCGAAGCGTCGTCAGGTGTCAACGTCACTTCGCCAAAGGCCCAGACGTCGAGCGGCAGGCCGGTCACGTCGGCCGTGATGACGATCTCTTGCGTGGCGCCGGCGGCCAGGGTAAACGTCTGCGGCGTGAAGGTAAAGCCCATCCCCGTGCCCGCGACGGTCCAGTCGACGGCCGAGCTCTGCGTGCTCTTGACGGTCCGCGTCCACGAGCAGGCGCCGCCACAGTTGATGTTCTGGAGGCTGGGCATGTTCAATGTCTTGGGGTCGCCACCGGTCGCGGGGTTCGCGGCCAGGTAGTTGGCCCGGGTCTCGTCGAACACGATGCCGGCCTTGGCGGCCGCCAGCAGGTTGTCGCGCCCGGCACCGACGTCGAACGGATCCGCCGGCGTGACGCCGTCTTCTTTGCGCAAGTTCTGGGTCCAGGCGGTGGTCATGATCGCCGACTTGATTTCGGTCGGGCTCCACGACGGATAGAGCGCCTTCATGAGCGCGCCGGCCCCGGCGTTGTGCGGGCTCGCCATCGACGTGCCACCCAGCCACTCGAGCTCGATGCCATTGCGGTAGGCCGCAAAGACGGCCACACCGGGCGTTGACATATCGGGCTTGAGGACGTCAAAGGTGGTGTTCGGGCCACGCGAGCTAAAGCTGGCCATGATGTCGCCGTTGTTCGGATCGAGGTCGGTGGACGTGGTGGTGATCGTGCCCGTGTGTCCGCTGCCCGAGGCCAACCAGGCCTTGAGCACTACCCCATCGTCGTAGGTGATGTGGATGGCGGGCAGCACGTGGGGGTCGGCCACCAGCGAGTTGCCGCTGGCGGCGTCGTTGGCCAGGATGTAGCCGTCGGCGCCACCGGCCAGCACGTTGGCGCCCTTGTCCACGCGCCCGTATCCCCCTCCACGGTCGCACACGACGATTTGGTTCGTCCAGGTACCGGGGGCGAATGGGGTGCCGCAGAGCGGGTCGCCATAGTTGCCGGCATAGACGATGGGCGCCGGGCCGTAACCCGTGCTGATGCTCTGCCCGAGGATGTCGGCGGGGGGTGTCGTCGCACCACCCGTCATGTTGATCAGCTCGTTGGTGTAGAGCCGGTTGTGGGTGGCGGCGGCGACGGTGGACACCCAGGGCGAGCGGTGGGCCACCGTGGCGGCGCCGGGACCGTTGTTGCCGGCCGAAGTCGAGACAAAGACGCCGGCGGTGTTGAGATCGAGGAAGGCCAGCTCGACCGAGTCGCCGTAGGGGTTGTTGCCGCCCGAGATCGAGTAGTTGATGGCGTCAACACCGTCTACCAATGCCTGCTGCGCGGACGCGAGCAGCGCCGAGCCGGCGCAGGACGTGACGCACGCATCGTACATGATGATATTGGCGTGGGGGGCAACGCCCGAGATCTGGGTATTGACGACAAAGCCGGTGGGCGTCGTCTTGGTGGCATTGTAGACGTTGCCGGCGGCGGTGCTGGAGGTGTGGCTGCCGTGGCCGTCGGTGTCCTCGGGCCCATCACCCGCAAAGTTCCAGGCGCCGATCAGCTTGTCGTTGCAGAAAGTTGGGTTGGCTACGCAGTGGCCGACATAGGTGCCGGCTCCCCAGGGGTTGGTGTGGTCGTAACCATCGCTACCGACGTCGGCAAAGGAAGGATGATCCGAGTTGATGCCGGTGTCGATGACGCCGACTATTACGCCCTCGCCCTTCGTGCCGACGCCGCCCGGCACGGCACTGCCGTCCCAGATGCCAGGGGCACCGATCCAGGTCGGGCCCACGTCGGTGGTGGGGTACTCGATCGTCTCGAGCTGCACGTCGACGATGCCGGGCAGCGTGGCCACTTGGGCGGCCTCCGCGCCGGTCATCCGCACGGCCATGCCGTTCAGGACGACGTCGTAGCGAAAGAGGACTTCCACGGAGCGATCCAGGGTTCGCTCCATCGCCGCGACGAACTGCGCGTGCCGGTTGGCCAGATAGTCGAGATAGGCGACACTGGCCGGGCTCTTGACATCGAGCTTGGCCGCGCCTGTAGCAGCAGGGCTGGTCGCTTCCAGTCCCGCTATGCCACCTTCGTAACTGGCCAGCGAGGCACCTTCGAACCTGACGATGTAGACGCCAGGCTCGCCGGTGTCGGGCGCCGGCGCTGTCCGGTCGGGAGCTGGAGCCGCACCCACGGGAACGGCCAGCAGAACGACCATGACGATGACGATCAACAGTCCTAACGTTTTGCTCTTCACTGAGTCCCTCCTTCAGGGGATTAAGTGGATTGTACCGCCTGGACACAAACAGTCCAGGTCCTGCTAACGTGTTCTGGTTACCCGATAGTACCTCCTCTCGCGTCACCCGGACCATACCGGGGTCAGGCTGCCCACCGCCGCCCACGGAAACGGTCGTTTCTGTCTGCTGTGTCCATAGTAAGGCGTGATGAGAAGAACTGCGGCAGCCGACCATCATGCCGGCCGCAGACATGGCCGCGGGTGCTGGTAATAAACGCTAATACGAAAGCGTCCAAGTGGGCGATGTCCATACCTCGATTTTAGCATTGCCTGCGGGATGTGTCAAACTAGAAGTAGAAGCGGGCGGTCTCGTGAGGTGGGCAGGCGGATGGCGGTATCGACGAGCGCGGCAGCGCGAGTGAGGGGAGTGTCGCAAACTTGTTCTATTTTTAACATCGGAGACTCTTTATTTTTATTTACGCTTAACACATGTTTCTAGATCTTTTTGACGGCTCTACTGTGAGGGCGGCGTTTTCGCGATTCGTGTGCTTGTGGTATAATGGGCTTCAAGGGGGAGGGAATGGGGTCGACGGTGGATTTCGTTCACTTGCACGTGCATAGTGACTTTTCGCTGCTCGACGGGCTGGCAAAGGTGAAGGACCTGACGCGGGCCGCGGTCGAGATGGGCATGCCCGCCCTGGCGCTCACCGACCACGGCGTGATGTTTGGCGTCCTCCATTTTTACCACGCCGCGAAAAAGGCGGGGATCAAGCCGATCGTCGGGTGCGAGATCTATATCTCGCCGCGTGGCATGTTGCAGAAGGATGCGCAACAGGATGCCAAGTCCTTCCACCTCGTGCTGCTCGCCCAGGATCAAACCGGCTATCACAACCTGATGCAAATCGCCACCGCGGCGCAGCTCGACGGCTTTTACTACAAGCCGCGCGTCGACCGCGAATTCCTGGCCGCCCACGCCCAGGGGCTGATCGCCCTGTCGTCATGCGGCTCGGGCGAGGTGCCGCGCCGTATCCAGAATGGCCAGCCCGAGCAAGCACGCCAGGCGGCCGCCTGGTACCGAGACGTGTTTGGCCCCGAAGGCTTTTACCTGGAGCTGCAAGAGCACGACATCGCCGAGATGGCCGGGGTGAACCGGGAGCTGGTAGCGATCGGGCGCGAGCTGGACATCCCGCTGGCGGCGACCAACGACGTGCACTATGTGCGACGCGCTCAAGCCCACGCGCACGAGGTGCTGCTGTGCATCCAGACGGGCAAGACGATCAACGACCCGGCCCACCTGAAGATGAACAACAATAGCTACTACCTGCGGTCGCCAGAAGAGATGGGAGCCCTGTTCGGCGAGGTGCCCGACGCGCTGCGCAACACGGTGGCCATCGCCGAGCGGTGCGATGTTAACCTCGACCCCACCGGTTTTCACCTGCCCGAGCTCGAGATCCCCGCCGGCCACACGGAAGAGTCGTATCTACGCCACCTGACCGAGCAGGGGTTGCGCCGCCTCTATGGCGACGCCTTTTACTCGGAGCAGATCCAGCAGCGCATGAGCCACGAGCTGCGCATCATCCACAGCATGGGGTTCGACGTCTATTTCCTGATCGTGTGGGATCTGTGCGAGTTCTCGAAAAAGCAGGACATCTGGTGGAACGTGCGGGGATCGGCCGCCGGCAGCATCGTGGCCTATGGCCTGGGCATCACGAACATCGACCCGCTGGCGTACGGGCTGATTTTCGAGCGCTTTCTC
>DATHUZ010000772.1:0-9244 GCA_035461725.1 Anaerolineae bacterium | reverse complement strand
AGAGTCAGGTCCAAACGAACCCTGATGAGGCCCGAACGGAGGCTGTAGGTGGGCATTGACGAGCGACTACAGGCGAAACGCAGACACATTCTTCGTGCTGCGAAGCGCCATGGTGCCAGCAATGTTAGAATCTTTGGGTCGGCCGCTCGCGGCGAGGCAACCGAGGAGAGTGATATAGATTTTCTGGTCGACGTTGAGCCAGAGCACTCTGCCTGGTTTCCCGTTGGCCTCGTGGCAGAGCTGGAAGCACTCCTTGGCTGTGAAGTGGACGTCGTGAGCGAAGAAGCGCTGCACTGGTATATCCGGGATCGTGTTCTGGAGGAGGCGATCCCGCTGTGAAGGATGATCGCCTCTACCTGATCTACATCCTTGAGTGCCTCGATCGGATCGATCGCTATACCTCTTCAGGCCGGGATGCTTTCTTTTCTGACACAATGGTTCAAGATGCCGTGTTGCGCAACCTCCACACGCTTTCCGAGTCCACGCAGCGCCTCAGTGATGAGCTGAAAGGCAAGCATCCCAAAGTGGACTGGTATGGAATTGCCGGGTTTCGCAACGTACTCGTTCACGACTATCTCGGCATAGACCTAAAGACAGTTTGGGATATTGTCCAACGAGATCTGCCTCAGCTGAAGGTCACCGTGACCAGGATGCTGTCGGGGCACGGGCAATAGAAGCCGAGCATTTGTATCGGCGTGTACGACAGGTGCGCTAGCGCCCACGCGCCTGCTCCAGGATCTCTTCAATCCGCGCCAGGCTCCCCGCCGGGAGCGCCGGCGGCCGGTGGTTGGCCAGGATCGCCTGCAGGCGCTCCCTGATCCGGTCGCGCGTATCCTTGCTCCCCTCCGCTTCCCAGCCGACCCACGCCTGGCGGTCGAACAGCGTTGGGTTCCAGATCTCGCGTCGGCAGCGGCGCGCCGTCTCTTTGGTCGACACGAACTCGCCGCCGGGGCCGACCCTGTCGATCAGGTCGAGCATCAGCGTCTCGTCGGTCACCTCGATGCCGCGCATGAGGCGGCGCGTCATGGAGATGATCTCGTCGTTCATCACCAGCGACTCGAGCGAGCCGATGTCGGCGCAGTCGAGAAAGCCGACGTCGTGGATCAGCGCCGCGGCGCTCATGCCCGAGACCACGACCTGGAACGTGCTCTCGATAGCCGCCTGCAGGTCGAGCACTTTCGATTCCGAGGCACCGGCGGTGCCCATGAAGGGCAGGCCGAGGTGGCGCGCCACTTCGGCCATGGCGGCGCTGTAGAGGCTCATCTCCGGCCCGCCGTAACAGGGCCGCGCGGTGCGCAGATCCATCGCCTCGGGCACGCCGCCGATGCACACCGGCGCGCCGGGGTGCCTGAGCTGGATGATGGCCAGCATGGCCAGGGCGCCGGCCAGGCTGATGACGAGCGTGCCGGCACCGGTGACAGGGGCGCTGGTGCCCGCCGCCCCCCCGCCGATCAGGACCACGGGGATGCCCCGCTCGGCCGCCCAGAAGGCGTTGGACAGGTCCTCATCGGTCTGGATCAGGGGCGACTGGTAGGTGACAAAGAGCCCCAGGAAGGGTCGCGCGCGCAGTGCCTGCTCGCTGCCCGCCACGGCCAGGGCGATGTCATAGATATCGCGCACGTTGTCGACGCGGTACGCCCAGGGCAGTACCGGCTTGGCGGTGTTGATCACCATTTCGGCGAACTCGTAGACGGGCGCCAGGTGATGGGGCACGTCGTCGATCAGCGCCAGGCCCATCACGTAATCGATGTTGTCGAGCGCGTCGGAGACGAGGGCGGTGAGTGCCGGGTCGCCGCGGCGCGCCTTGCGGCGCTCGCCCGTGTTGGGGTCCATGAAATAGGTGCAGGTCGGTCCGGCGCCAAAGTAGGTGCGGTCCGGCTCGACCTGCAGGTCGAGCCCGGCGGCGAGCGCGGCACCGTCTTCGGAGGGGCGCGCCCAGAGGGTGAACGAACGGGGGGTGGCGGCGACCGCGTCGCCGATCACGTGCGGCGGAATACGCACCCGAATTCCCTCGACCTGCGCCCCGGCGCGGGCGAGCAGATCGCGCGCCTCGGCGTTGTGGACGTGCAGGCCGGTGCGGCTCAGGCACTCGAGCGTGGCCGCGTAGAGTCGCTCGATCTGTTCCTGTGATAGCACACGAAAAGTGGGGGCCAGCGCTCCCCTCTCATAAGCACACATCGCGTCTCCTCTTTGTTCTCTGTATATCTCTTCTATGTCCGAGCCACTAGTGTACTGTGGCGCAAGTCTCTGCCTGATGGTCGTTGCGAGCGAAGGCGCTTCTGCCGAGGCCCAGCAATCTCCACTTCGCAGGCGGGGATTGCTTCGCTCGCTGGCGCTCGCTCGCAATGACAATCGTTGGAGGATTTCCGCCGGCGAGCACTAGCTCCCAAGGATCGAGGCCAGTGTGCGCGCCATCTCGTTGCGCACGAGACCGATCCCTTCGTCGACGCCAATGCCCGGGCCTGCCGCCACCAGGTCGGCCCCCGTGGCGAGCGCCAGGTGCGCCGCAGCCCGTGCCCCCAGGTCGGTTCCAGCCGCGCCGCCGTCGATCAGGACGCGGACGTTCGCTTCCTTGCACGCGAGGGCCGCGTCGACGGCGGCGTGCAGGTCGCCGAACTGGGGCAGCCGCAGATGGATCAGGTCGGCCGCCCCGGCGGCAAGGTAAGCACGCACGTCGTCGAGCGTGCGCACGCCCGCGCCGGCGGCGATCTCGACCCTCAGCTTGCGCAGCCGGATCGCCTCGCGCAGCTCCCTCAGGCGGCCGATCTGCACCGCGCGGTCCTGATTTAGTACCGCGTCCTCGACGCGCAGCGTGTAGGGCGCGGCCGCCACCTGCCAGGTGTAGAGCTGTCCGAGCATGTGGCCGACGTGGTCGTGCTGCGTCTTGCCGAGCGCGCCGCGCAGGTCGACGTGGATGACCGGCTGGTAGCCGGTGCCGGCCAGCTCCCCGATGCGCCCGGCGAGCCAGCGCAGGTAGCGGCTCAGCTCGGCGCCGCCCGCGCCCACCTGCTGCGCCACGTGGTCGACCTGCGCTCCCGGCAGCGAGGCGGCACGGCGCACGATCATGCGCTCGGCGTCGTAGTGCCAGTCGTGGCCCGCGTGGGCGTGCACCGCGACCGGCGCGCCGGGCGCCGGCAGATCCCACTCGGCCGCCACCACCCCGGCGGGACTCATGCCTCGCACGAGCGCGACGGCGTGCAGCAGTGCCTGGCCCAGACCGAAACGCACGGCGGGATGGAGCCGGCGCTCGACCACCACCCGCTCGGTAGCGGGCTCGCGCGCCGCCTGCACGGCCCGCATCGGTGCCGTCAGGAGCGTGCGGCGCGACACGCCCTCCGAATCCGGCTTTTCGCGCGCCACAGGCCGCTCGATCTCGACGGCCTCGACCAGAGCGGCCACCTCGCCGGCCATCTCGCGCCAGCTCGTGATCGGCCGCTCCACCAGGTGCGGCGCCACCGCGTCGCGCAGTGCGGCGGTGCCATCCGCGGCGCGGAACAGCCGCACCCCCTCACCCGGTGGGGCGGCGCAGTCGCCCCACGCCACCTGTCCCGTGTCGAGCACGAGACCCACCGACACCGCTTCGGCCGGCTCGCGCAGCGCGCGAAATCCGGGGCTCGTGGGCGCCGCGGTAAAGCGCTGCGGCAGCGGCACGTGCTCGGCATCGAGCGCGGCACGGTCCTCGTAATACCCGGCGGCGTGCGCCGGCACGGCGAGTAGCTGAACAATGCGTGTCACTCTCTCAACTCCCCTCCCAGGCACCACGCCGTGCCTTACACCCCGAGCGCCTGGGCCAGGTCGTCGACCAGGTCCGCCGGGTCTTCCAGCCCCACCGACAGCCGGATCAGCCCGTCGTCGATGCCGGCGGCGGCGCGCTCTTCCGGCGTCATGTGCTCGTGCGTGATCGTGGCGGGGTGCATGCAGATGGTGCGGCTCGTGCCGAACGTGACGGCGTGCACGATTAACTTGAAGCTGTCCATGACGCGGGCCGCGCCGGCCATGCCGCCCTCTGCGACAAAAGAGAGCATGCCGCCAAAACCACGCATCTGGCGTGACGCCAGCTCGTGCTGCGGGTGATCGCGCAGGCCGGGATAGTTGACGTGCGTCACCTTTGGATGTGCCGCCAGGTACTCGGCCACCACCTGCGCGCCGGCGCTGTGGTGCTCCATGCGCATGCCCAGCGTCTCGACGAAGTGGAGCGCCAGCCACGCCTCGAACGGCTGCATCACCGCGCCCACGAACTCGGTCGTATTCCAGCGCACGTCCTCCATCAGTGCCTCGGGCCCCACCAGCGCCCCCCCGAGCACCGTGGCATTGCCCGCCAAAAACTTGGTGATCGACAAGAGCACGATGTCGGCCCCCAGCGCCACCGGCTGCTGTAGCGCGGCCGTGGCCGTCGTATTGTCCACCATCAACGGCACGCCGCGCGCGTGGGCCACGTCCGCCACGGCGGCGATGTCGGTCACAAAGAGCGTGGGGTTGCTCGGCGTCTCGACCCACACCAGCCTGGTCATGCCGTCGATCTCGCGGTCCCACGCGGCCGGATCACCCGGATCGGACACGAAGCGAAAATCGACACCGCAGCGCTCGGGAAAGATGCTCACCGCCTGCTTGTAGCCCTCACCAAACGTGTTCAGGCTGGTGACCACGTTGTCGCCGGGGCGGGCGAGCGTAAAGAGCAGGTTAAAGAGCGCCTGCGAGCCCGATGCGGCCGTCAGCGCCGCCTCACCCCCTTCCAGCGATGCCAGGCGGCGCTCGAGCAGCGCGTTCGTCGGCGTCTGCGTCCGGCCATAGACCGGGTAGGGGATCTCGTCGAACCGCCGGTAAGGGTAGGTCATCGACGGTGTGATCGGCGGCACGAACCCTCGCCACCGCTCCATATCCTCGGCCGGGTGAAAGCCAGCGTGCAGTGCCCGCGTGTCAAAGCCGAGCCCCGCATCCTCCCGCTCCTGCCTGGCTTGCGGGTCATAGACCCATGGCTTCCTCATAAAGAACAAGTCGTCGTGCATTCATTCCTCCAGGAAGGGATCAGGGAATTGGGATCAGGGAATCAGGCAACTTGGAGTCACCTACCCCCCAATTTCCCAATTCCCTAATTCCCTATTCTCTTTTGCTCTCGCTCCACGATCCGGCGCACGTCGCGCTGCACGTCAGGCGGCAGCGGCTCCGGCCGGTGCGTTTCCAGGATCTCGGTGACCTTTTCCGCCGCGCGCTGTTCCATCGTGGTCGCGCCGCGTTGGGTCCACTGGGAGTAGGAACCTTTGTCGGCGAGCTTGCTGTAAAAGGGCTCGCGGAAGTGGCGCAAGGTGTGAGGGTGAGTCAAGTAATCGCCCGTGGGTCCCAGCTCTTCCACCACGTCGAGGGCCAGCGTCTCGTCGTCGACGACAACGCCCCTGGTGGCCGCGCGCAGAAAGCCAATCGTGTCGTTCGCCAGCACCTGGAGCGGGAGCGAGCCCTGCAGGCCCGCATCCATAAAGCCGACGTCGTGCGCGATGTTGGAGCCGTGGATGAGCGCCGTCATCAGGCGGAGCGTCACCTCCATGCCACACTGGTGGTCGAGCACCTTCGAATCGGTGCAGCCCGCCATGCCAAAGACCGGCAGATCGTAATACCGGCCCATCTCGATGGCCACACCCTGCTCGTCGGCCATCACGTAAGAAGCGATCATGGTTTTTAGGTTGTACGGTCCACCGTTCCACCCCGGCACCGCGACAGGGGTGCCCTCGTTTACCAACTGCGCCAGGACGATGCCAAGCAAGGTTCCGGCGTTCATCGTCGCCATACAGCCCGCGGTGGTGGTGGGCGCGTTGACGCCGCCGGCATTGAGGGGGATGTAGAGCAGCGGCAGCCCCTTGCTTGCCAGGAACATGCACTTTTGCAGTGCTTCCTGGTTGGCGATCAGGCCTGACGTGACATTGATGTAGCAGGTCGCGAACGGCCGCTGCCGGAACGCATCCGCCCCGCCCGCCACTGCCTCACACATCTCGACCGCGGTCACCGTGCCTTCGAAATCGGGCGTGACGAACACGATCGGCTTGGTGGTGTGGTTGAGCATCACTTCCATCTGGTAGCGGTCATAGATCATGCCGTCGACGTCCTCGGGCAGGAACATCGACATCACAAACTCGAGCTCGGGCAGCGCGTCCTGCACCACGGCGGCGTCCTTGACGTCGGCAAGGGTCGACCTGCGTCGCTCGCCGGTGCGGTGGTCGAGAACGTTCAGGCAGTCGGACCCGCCGCCATAGTAGGTGCGATAGCCCCAGGCGCGGATGGCGGGCTCACCGCGGCGATTGTAGAGCGTCATCCGGCGCGGCGTCACCGCCAGGGCGCGGTCCACCACGTGCTCCGGGATTCGCACCCGGATGCCGTCGGCCCGCGCTCCGCCTTTGACCAGCAGGTCGCGCGCCTCCTCGTCGTGCACGTCGATACCCACGCGATCGAGAACCTCAAGTGACGCCAGGTGAATCTTGTCACACTCTTCTCGGCCCAGGCGCGCATAGTGCGCGCTGGTCATACTCGTACCGTGCGTTTCGATCATGGCTCCTTATCCTTGGCAAAAATTCTTACATAGCCCCCGCCACCGGGCAAAGGGCGGGTTAAGGCAACTCTCTACCCTGCAGCTCGCTCCTGCTCCCGCTCCACGATCCGCCGCACATCCCGCTGCACGTCGGCCGGCAGCGACTCCGGCTCGTGCGTTTCGAGGATCTTGGTCACCTGCTTTGCGGCGCGCTCCTCCATGCTCGTGCCGCCACGCTCCATCCACTGTGAAAACGTGCCCTTGTCGGCGAGCTTTGAATAGTAGGGCTCGCGAAAGTGGCGCAGGGTGTGGGGATGAGTCAAGTAATCGCCCGTCGGGCCAAGCTCGTGCACCACGTCGAGGGCCAGCGTCTCGTCGTCGACGACGACGCCACGCGTCGCCGCACGCAAAAAGCCGATGGTGTCGTTGGCCATCACCTGGAGCTGGAGCGAGCCCTGCAGGCCCGCATCCATAAAGCCCACGTCGTGGACGATGTTGGCGCCGTGCAGCAGCGCGGTCATCAGGCTGACCGTGGCCTCCATGCCGCACTGGTGGTCCAGCACCTTCGAGTCGGTACAGCCACCCAGGCCAAACACCGGCAGGCCGTAATATTTGCCCATCTCTGTCGGCACGCCCTGCTCGTCGGCCAGCACGTAATTGCCCACCATTGTCTTCAGGTTGTACGGTCCCCCATTCCAGCCCGGCACGGCGACGGGCGTGCCCTCGTTGACGAGCTGGGCCAGGACGATGCCGAGCAGGATGCCGGCGTTCATCGTCGCCATGCACCCGGCGGTAGTGGCCGGCGAGTTCACGCCGCCGGCATTGAGGGGGATGTAGAGCAGCGGCAGCCCCTTGCGCGCCAGGAACATGCACTTTTGCAGCGCCTCGGCGTTCGCCACCAGGCCTGACGTGACGTTGATGTAGCACGTGGCAAAGGGGCGCTGCCGGAAGGCGTCGGCGCCGCCCGCCACGGCCTCGCACATCTCGACCGCGGTCACCGTGCCTTCGAAATCGGGCGTGACGAACACGATCGGCTTGGTGGTGTGGTTGAGCATCACTTCCATCTGGTAACGGTCATAGATCGTGCCGTCGACGTCCTCGGGCAGGAACATCGACATCACGAACTCGAGCTCGGGCAGCGCGTCCTGCACGACGGCGGCGTCCTTGACGTCGGCCAGCGTCGGCCGCCGCCGCTGGCCCGTGCGGTGGTCGAGAATGTTCAGGCAGTCCGACCCGCCGCCATAGTAGGTGCGATAGTCGCCGGCGCGGATGGCGACCTGCCCGTGGCGGTTGTAGAGCGTCAGCCGGCGCGGCGTCGCCGCCAGTCCACGGTCCACCACGTGCTCCGGGATTCGCACCCGGATGCCGTCGGCGCGGGCGCCGCCTTTGACCAGCAGATCGCGCGCCTCCTCGTCGTGCACGTCGACGCCAACCCGCTCCAGGATCTCGAGCGTCGCCAGGTGGATCCGGTCACACTCTTCCCTGCCCATGCGCGCATAGTGCGCGCTCGTCGTCCTTACTCCATGTGTCTCGATCATGTCTGTTACTCCTTCAAAAGAACTAGGTCAGCCGTCACCCGACCCCCGGCTTGCGCACGGCTGTTGCATTGTCCCTTGACGGCCGTCCCTTGACGGCAGTTGTCATTGCGAGCGAAGCGAAGCCATCCCCCCGTACGAAACCAGAGATTGCTTCGCTGGCGCTCGCAGTGACATACTTTGCAGCAGCCGTGCCGGCTTGCGCCGGGGGCTTGACAGCTAGCGCGGCATGTCGTCCAGCAAACCGAGTAGCGTCTCGACCTCGTCGGCTGTGTTATAGTGCGCCAGGCCGACGCGCAGCAGACCGCCCCGATCTTCGAGGCCGAGCCGCTCGGTGACCGACAGGGCGTAAAAGTTGCCGGCCCAGGCGAACACGTTCGACTCGCCGAGCCGGCGCGAGATCTCGGGCGCCGTCAACCCGTCCATGGTGAACGACACCGTGGGCACGCGCTCGTCGAACCGCTCCAGATCGGTGATGCCATGGATGCGCAGGCCGCGGATCGCCTGCAGGCCCGACACAAGCTTTTCCGCCAGGTCGCGCTCATAGCCGTGGATGGCGCTCAGCCCCGCCTTCAAGTCGCGGCGCCGCCCCTCAAAACCGGCCCAGTCGACGGCATACTCGGCGCCAAAGCGGTGCCCGACAGAGGCGAGATAGTCGACCGCCGCCGTGGCGCCGGCCAATGCCTCGAAACTCTGCGTGCCGGTCTCGAATTTGTCGGGTGGAGCGTCGCCGGCGGGGCGCACCTTATAAGCCGGCAGCGCGTCGAGCAGCTCGTAGCGGCCCCATAGCACGCCCCCGTGCGGCCCAAAGAATTTGTAGGTCGAGCAGGCGAGAAAATCGCACCCGAGTGCCTGGACGTCGATCGGCCCGTGCGGTGCATAGTGCACGGCGTCGACGTAGAGCCAGGCGCCGGCAGCGTGCGCCAGCTCGGCGGCGCGCGCCACGTCGTTGATCGTGCCGACTGCGTTCGACGCATATCCGAGTGCTACGACGCGCGTGCGCGGGCTGATCGCCGCCTCGAGCCCCGCCATGTCGAGCGTGCAATCGGCCGGGTCAAAGTCGACGCGCCGGATCGTCGCGCCGGTCTCCTGAAGCGCCACCCAGGGCGCGACGTTGGCGTCGTGGTCGAGGTTGGTGACGACAACCTCGTCACCCGCGTGAAGCGTGCGGCCGATGGCCCGGCTGACGTTGAAG
>DATHUZ010000771.1:0-5362 GCA_035461725.1 Anaerolineae bacterium | reverse complement strand
GCGCAAACACCCGGGGAGGGTGTCATTGCGAGTTCATCCATAGCGCCGGCGCCACTCACCACTCAAGAACCTGTCATTGCGAGTTGATCCTGGCGCGCACGCCACTCATCATCAAAAGAACCGGCTCTGTCAATCCTTCTCGCTGCGCCTCTGCGTCTCTGCGTCTCTGCGTTAAAGCAGCCCCAGCCACGCAGCGCCAGTTCATTAGTAGCGAGCGCCAGCGAGCGAAGCAATCTCCCCCTGCCAAACTCGAGAGCCCCCGCCCACGCCCACTAGGTCGCCGGCCGCAGATCCTCCACGGTGAGCTGCAGCCGCCGGTTCCCATTCCACTCGCGCACACCCAGCGTGTAGGCCACGTCGATCCTGCCGGGCACGTGGTCGGCAATCGCGCCCTGCCGAAAATGGATCGCGTCCCAGGCCACGCCATTTCCGTCGCGCAGCACCAAGCTCAAGTGCTTTCCGCCCGACGTGACCTTCCGTCTCATGACGATCACACCCCGGCTGGTCAGCACCGGACGTGCGTTCTCCGCACCACATGGCTCCACGGCACGCACCATGTCCAGCGTGTCCCACCCCACCTCTTCCAACAGGACCTCGGCGTCCACGTCGAGCGCCGCGCGGCGCTCGACCCCTGCCAGCTTGGCGGCCGCGATCTCTTGCAGCCTGCGGCGTAGCACATCAAGATCTTGAGTGCGCACCGTGAAACCGGCAGCCGCTTCGTGCCCGCCGTGCCGCACCAGCAGATCGCGACACTGATCGAGTGCTTTCGTGATGTGGAACTCGGGGATCGACCGGCACGAGCCACGGCTGTATTTCTCGCCTACCTCGACCACGATCGCCGGCCGGTAATAGTTCTCGACCAGGCGGCTGGCTGCCAGTCCGACGATGCCCGGGTTAAAATCCGCGTCCCCCACCAGGTACAGGTGTGCATCCGCATCGCTCTCCACCTGCCTCTCCGCCTCGGCCACCATCTCATCCGTCAGTTCCTGGCGCTCGCGGTTTAGTGCGCCCAGCCTGGCTGCCAGCTCGGCCGTCTCGACAGGATCGCTTCCTGTCAGCAGCTCATAGGCGAGCATCGCCCTATCGATCCTTCCTGCCGCGTTGATGCGCGGTCCAAGGCGAAAGGCGACGGCTTCTGCGTCCACCTCACCCCGCCGCACGCTCGCATTGGCCATCAGCGCCTCGATTCCCGGTCGCAGCTCTGCGGCAGGATCGTTGATTCGTTTCAGCCCGCGCAGAACCAGCGCCCGGTTTTCCTCCACCAGGGGCACCACGTCAGCCACCGTGCCCAACGCCACCAGGTCGAGCAGTGCTTCGTCGTCAACATCTGCACCGCCCGGCCGTGCGCGCCTCTGGTCGTGACGGCAGTCGTGGTAAACTGCCTGGGCCAGCTTGAACGCCACACCGACCCCCGCCAGCTTTTTGAATGGGTAGGCGCACCCGTCCTGGTTGGGATTGATCACCGCCGTGGCCGTGGGCAGTGCCTCGTCCGGTGAGTGATGGTCCGTAACGATGAGATCGAGTCCACGACCCGCCGTCGCCACCTCTTCAATCGACCGGATTCCACAGTCGACCGTGATCACGAGCCTGGCACCCTGGCGGTAGAGGTGGCGCAGTGCCTCCAGGTTAAGGCCGTAGCCTTCGTCGACGCGGTGTGGAATGTACGGCATCGCGCACGCCCCCGCGGCGGTCAGCGCTTCCACCAGCAGCGCGGTCGCCGTCACCCCGTCCGTGTCAAAGTCGCCATACACCGCCACGAGCTCGCCGTTGAGGATCGCGCGCCGGATGCGGGCCACCGCGGCCATCATCCCCTTCAGCTTGAACGGCTGACCCGCTGGAAATTCGCCTGCCAGAAACTCGTCAGCCTGCGCGCAGTCGCGGATGCCCCGGTTGTAAAGTAGCTGCGCCAGCAGGGGCGGATGATCGCCCAGCAGCGCCCGCTGGTCCGGGCTGATCGGCTCGGCCACTCGCCACCGCTTGCGTTGGAGTGGAACAATCATCGATACTCGGGCTCACAAAGGATGAGAGCGAGGCTGGGTACGCCTCGCTCTCCTGTCGATACCTGGTAGGTGGCCTATAGCCACTTCTGATCCCGCAAGAACTGGGTCAGATACGGGATCTCAAAGTACTTGCCCTGGTAGGCTTCGTACGCCCAATAGAGGGTGACGAACCAGAGAAGGATCGACCCTATACCGCACAATCCGCCGATGAAAAAGGTCACAGCCCCCAGGATGCAGCCGAGCAGTGCAACGAGCACCCACAGGACAATGTTGGCAGCCAGTGCCTGAACGGCGTGAAAGCGCTGGAACGGCCGATTTTTCATGTCCTCGGCAATCAGGATGATCAGCGCGATGATCGGGATCGGATACGAGAGCGCGGCCATCAGCTTGTCATTGTCCGTGATATCTCTCGCAGCGTACGGATCTGTCACGTCGAACTCATCATTCAAGTCGGTCATCTTTGATCACCTCCTTTCCTTGTCGAGTAGCAGAAGCATTGTAGCAGTCTCACCGGGAAATGTCAAACATTCAGCCACGTTCAGGCGCGTGGCACGTCGGCCATGTCCGCCGGCACCTCGGCCGGTGCGATGCCCGGCTCACTGCTCGGTTCTTCCTTGGCCGGCTCTTGAAAAAAGTCGGCGGGGTAGGGGGCCACGAGAGGCGCCTCGTCGCGCACCGCCATTCCCAACACCGCGTTGCCGGGGTAGTAGTAGATGCCGTGCGAGCGCCCCATCACAAACCCGTCGTACTCGGCGCGCAGCAGCCCGTCGCCCATCGGCCTGCCCCACACGTCGCGCACCTCTGCCACCGGGTCGCCCTTCTGCACAATGTCACCCGGCTCTACTAGGTGCAGCACCACGCACGCCTGCTCGACGCGCGGCGTCATGCAGCGCCGCACCGGGTAACCAGAGTCGATCACCGGCACCCCCTCGATCGGCTCCATCTCGCCGCGGAGCATGCCTGCCCAGCGCATCACGTTCCGTGTCCCTGCTACGGCGGCGCGCACGATGGCGGCGTCTGGCATGTGGCCTGTGCCCAGCTCCACCGTAAAGGCCGGCATCTGGTCGAGGAGCAGCACCGCGGCCGACGTCGAGCGGTGCAGGTCCTCTTCGATATACTTTTCCGCCGGGAACTCGCGCACGATCGTCAGCCCAAAGGCGCGCAGCATTTCTTCCTGCTTTTCCGACAGCGCTTCTGCCTCGGCCTTGCGCTGTCCCACTTCTTCCTCGCTCCCATCCCCTCGGTAAAGCACCCTGTCACGGAATGAGAAGGGGATCGACCCGGTCCACGCGTTGTGATAGTCGATCAAATAGTCGGCACTCGCCACGATCTCGTCATACAGCCGCTTGTAGGCGCGCTCCAGTGACGTGGGCGGCTCCCTGTCTGGATCCGCCGGCTGAGGCGGCTTGCCGTCGGGCCACAGGCGGTTGGGGTCCTTGCCGGCATGGTGTGGCTGGCGCTCGCCCATCCGCAGGCCGGCCGGGTTGAGCGCCGGGATGGCAACGATCGTGCCCCGCATCTGGTCCACCAGCTCCTGCGTGATGAGGCGGTACAGCACTGCCGGCCCTGCCTGCTCTGGCCCATGGATGCCGGCGGTGAGCCAGAGGCATGGGCCTTCCTCCTTCCCCTGGGCGAGAATGATCGGCAGGAACTCGCCGTTGCCCGTCGGGTGGCCCAACGCGCCCCATCGGCCGTACTGGATGGTCCCGCGCTCTGCCTTCGCGGTTCCCACACTCACTGGTTCAGTCATGAAAACCTCCGTCTTGATCAGATTTCGCAGCTATCCGGCACCAGGCTCTCATGCGGAAACAGTCGCACAAAGAACCTCCCTGTATCTCTGTTCCGCTCTGTGTATCTCTGTGTAACTCCTGCCCGAGCAGTTGCGCGGTTACATCACCGTAGTTGGATCGAGGGCGTCTCGCAGACCGTCTCCCAAAAAGTTGATGCTTAGCACCGTCAGCAGGATCATCAGCCCCGGAAAGATCCAGAGCCACGGGGCACTGTCGACGTAATGGTACGCGCCGTCGAGCATGTTACCCCATGTCGCCGTGGGTGGCTGCACCCCCACACCCAGAAAGCTGATGTACGCCTCCGCCAGGATGGCGTTCGCCACGCCGAGCGTGGCAGCGACAATGATCGGAGCCATCGTGTTCGGCAGGATGTGCCGGATGATGATCGCTACATTGCGCGTGCCGATGGTGCGCGCTGCCAGGATAAACTCGCGCTCCTTTAGCGACAAAAAGTCGGCGCGCACGATGCGTGCCAGGTACATCCAGCTCGTGATGCCAATGATCAGGACAATGATCACCACGCTGCCACTCAGCGTGCGTCCGAGCACGTGGATTGCCGGCATCCTGCCCGCAAAGAACTTAGCCATCACCAGCAGCAAAAAGAGCTGAGGGATGGTGAACGCGGCCTCGGTAAACCGCATCAGCAGGCTGTCGAGCACGCCACCGTAATAGCCCGCCAGGGCGCCCACGACCACGCCCGCACCCACCTCGATCAAGACGGCAAAGACGCCGATGAGCAGCGAGATCTGCCCGCCATAGATCGTGCGTGCCAGGATGTCACGCCCCACCGTGTCGGTGCCGAACGGGTGCTCGCGCGACGGCGGCTGCAGGCGCATCTTGGTATCCGTATAGTTGGCATACTCTTCGCTGATAAAGAAGGCGCCGCCAAAGGAGTAGAGGCCAATCAGGATCAGGATCATCACCCCGACCATTGCCATCTTGTGCCGGCGAAAACGCCGCCACGCCATTTCGCGCCACGACAGCGACGGCTGTACGAGCTGCGTTCTGCCCCCCCGTGCTGGCTCTTCGATCACCTGCAGATCCATGTCAACGTCCATGCTCTATCTCTCTTCCCAACGGCCTGCTATTAATCGTATCGAATGCGCGGGTCGAGCCACGCATAGACCACGTCGGTCACGAGCTGAAAGACGACCACCGCGAGCGCCACGATCATCAGGATGCCCATCACCACCGGCACGTCGCCGCGGCCAAGGTGGTCGATGAATAGGCGCCCCATCCCGGGCCACGCAAAGATCGTCTCTGTCACCACGGCCCCTCCCAGCAGCAGCGGAATGTCGAGGCCAATGATCGTCACCAGCGGCAGCGACGCGTTCTTGAGCGCATGCAAAAAGATCACCGCTCGCTCGCCCAGGCCCTTGGCGCGCGCGGTGCGGATATAGTCCTGGTTCATCGTCTCCAGCATCTGTGAGCGCACGTATCGGCTGTAACCTGCGATGCTGATCACGGCGATGCTCAGGATCGGCAGCACCATGTGCAGGGCCACCTGTGATGCCGTCTTGCCCACCTTCGGATCGAACATGCCGACGGTCGGCAGCGAGGGCAGGCCCCATG